>CAZXKN010000028.1:0-3586 GCA_964641815.1 uncultured Gemmatimonadaceae bacterium
GAGGGTCACCCGGCGGCCGGGCCGGGTGACGAGCGTCACGTTTTCGGTTCGTCGTCCTCGACCCACGCCTGGCGCGGAATGCCGCTGGCGGCGGACAGCCGCCACAGGAAGCGGAGCGGTCCTCCACCCTGCTTGACTTCGTCGGGCGTGACTTCGATGGCATCGACATGCTGACCCGACAGCCGGCGAATCGTTTCGCGTTGCTCAGGCGTGAGAACGATGCGGACCTGCTGCTCCTCGGACACGGGTTCCTCCGGGTGGAGAACGAGAATCGCGGTGACTCGAACGAGTCTACCGCGACCGTGTCACAAAATCGTCACGACGCGTGGGGTCCCGGTCAGTCGAGCACCTCGACCGTCGCGACGTCGGTGCGGCCTTCGTACAACGAAAAGATCGCGCCGGGCTTGAGGCGATGGTGCGGGGCCGCATCGGCGAGAAAGCGGATGCGGGCTTCCGCCGGATTGCGCTGCAACACGGGGGGCGCATCGAACGCGCACACGATGCTCCAGGCATCGTTGGGCCAGCTGTCGTCTTCGGCGAAACGGGCGATGGTCGCGTACTGCAGGGCGGTGGGCAGCGATCCGCTGCCCCCGCGTGGTGCCCAGGTAATACGTGCGCGATGCGACGTCACGAAGATCTCGACTTCTTGCGAGAGGGTCGTAGCAAAGGTGACCGGCCTGCAGGGTGAGTTCAAGAGGTGTCGCGCTTTGTTACGAGGTGCGGGTGTCGCCTTCATGCAACGGATCGCGCGACGCTCAACCGGATCCGCCGAACAACGCGCCGGCAGCAGCCGTCACGCCCATCGCGAGCGCACTCCATAGTGTGACGCGAGCCGCGCCGACCCATATACGCGCTCCGCCGACGTGCGCCGCCAACCCGCCCAACAGCGCCAGCAGCACGAGCGAACCACCGGCGACGAGAACCGCCAGATGACTCGAGGGGCTCAGCACCCCCGTCAGGAGCGGCACGGTGGCACCGACGGCGAAGCTCGCGGCCGAGGCGAGCGCGGCCTGGAGTGGGCGCGCGCGCAGCGCTTCGGTAATTCCCAACTCCTCACGGGCGTGGACGCCGAGGGCGTCCTGGCGCATCAGCTGGGTGGCAACCTGCTCGGCCAGCGCTCGGTCCATCCCCCGCGACATGTAGATCTTCACGAGCTCTGCATGTTCCGCCTCGGGCTGCGTCGCCAGCTCGTGTCGCTCCCGTTCCAGGTCGGCACGCTCCGTGTCCGCCTGCGAGCTCACCGACACGAACTCTCCCGCCGCCATCGACATCGCGCCCGCGACGAGACCGGCCACTCCCGCGACGAGCACGGACGATCGGGAGGCGTGGGCCGACGCCACCCCGATGATGAGGCTCGCCGTGGACACGATGCCGTCGTTGGCGCCCAGCACGGCAGCCCGTAGCCAGCCGACGCGCTCGGTCCGATGGGTTTCGCGATGTCGTCGCATCGTGCTCAGTCCAGCCGCTTCCGGAAAAGCGCCGTGAGGTGGTCGTCGTGAACATAGTCGCCCTCGTAGGTGAGACCGACCTTTTCGAGCACGTGGCGCGAGGCCCGGTTCGCGGGATCGGTCAGACCGACGACCTCCGCGAGCCCCAGCTCGTGCTCGGCCAAGCCGACGCAGCGGGCGGCGATTTCCGTCGCCAGCCCGCGTCCCCAGTACGGCTGATAGAAGGCGTAGCCGACTTCGACTTCGTCCACGTCGTCGATCGTGAGGTGCCGCAGCACCGCCCGTCCCACGGGATCTCCCCCGTCCCGTTCGCGCAGGATCCAGAGTCCAAAGCCGTGGTCCGCCCAATGGCGCAGGTTGCGGTCCATGTAGGCCGCGGTTTGCTGCTCCGTGCGCACGCCCCAGAGATGTGCCATCACGGCCGGGTCGCTGTTCATGCGCCGCACTTCAGCAAGGTGGCCGGCGGTGAGTCGCTCGGCCTGGAGTCGCTCGGTGGTGAAGCGGTCGGGAAACGCGTCGCTCATCGCCCGCGCCGCTTGAAGAATTCGACCTGGCGCTCGTGGCGCAGCGCAGCGGCGCGGCTGGTGAAGGTCCCCAGGTTGCGCCGTTTGCCCGTCTTGGGATTCTTGCTCAGCGAGTAGAGCCGGTACCGGTGGGGCCCGAGCTTCCGGATCATGCGTCAAAATCTAATGACCAACCCGGTCTCCTCGCGATCGACGCGCAGCGATCGGAAGTCGGCGATCGTCGCCGCGGCGTCGCGCAACGCATCCGCCGTGTGCGTCGTGGTGAGCGCCACGACGCGGGCGCCCGCCGCGCGCGCCGCCGCGACACCGGGCGGCGCGTCCTCGAAGACGATACACGCGGCCGGATCGTGCCCCAGGCGCTTGGCTGCGAGCAGGTACCCCTGGGGATCGGGTTTGCCGCGTTGCACGTCGTCGGCCGTCACGAACACGGGAGGCTGCGGGATGCCGGCGCGGCTGAGCCTGCGGCTCGCGAGCCCATACCCGCCGGACGTGACGATGGCCCAGCGGTCGGACGAGAGGGCACCGACGAGCTCGCGCGCGCCGGCGATGGGGGTCAGCGGGGTCATATCGGCGGCTTCGGCCGCGTCGAGCAACCGCACCTCGCGCTCGATATCGAGCGTCGGGTCGACGGAGGCGAGGGTTTCGCCGATGCGGCGTCCATGCGCGACGCGCAGGTACGGAGCGGGGTCGTACCCCCGCTCCGTCGCCCAGCGTCGCCAGATGTCTTCCACCACGGCGCGCGAATCGACGAGCACGCCGTCCAGGTCGAAGAGCAGCGCCTCGCAGTACAGCGAGGTTATTGCGCCGCCAGACCTTTTACTTCATCCGCGAGCAGCCGCACCTTGCCCGCATCGCTCGAGTGCTGCGCATCGCCGCCGAGCTGCGTGGCGAGCTGCGTGAGGGCGCGGCGTCGCGCCGGGCCGGACAACTTTTCTGCGCTGCCCAATGCGGACCGGACGGCGGTGAGCCGGGCGGCGCTGAGGCCTTTCGAGCGATCGAGCTGGTCGCAGTACGCCCGGGCTACCACGAAGCTCGTGGGCCACACGATGTGCTGCTGGTCCTGCACGTTCAGATAGTCGACGTGCACCAGCTTGGCCGCGTCGATTTCATTCTGCGTCAACAGCGGCCCCGGCACGAGCGCGAAGACGTCGAGCCCGCGGCCGATCTCCGAGCTGAACAGGTAGCCGTTGTACCAGTACGCGGCCCACGATCCCGCCCCGACGAGCTTGGTCGAATCCATCGGCCCGCGGTCGAAGAACGCGATCTCCTTGGGGTGCGCCACGTCGGTCCAGTCGAACACCGACACGCCGCCCTGGTACCACCCCTGCGCCATGATATCGCGTCCCGGCACCGGGATGAGCGAGCCGTTGTGCGCGACGCAGTTCTCCTCCTTGGTCTGCGGCGCCGGCAGCTTGTAGTAGCTCTGGAAGGTCAGCGAGTCGTGCGCGATGCTGAACAGCGCATCCGCCCCCCACTGCGGTTTGTCGGTGACCCGGCACTTCGGCGCCAGTCCCCCGCCCCACTCGTCGGTGAACAGCACCTTGGTGCCGTCGTTGTTGAACGTCGCCGAATGCCAGAACGCGAAGTTCGAGTCCGCGACCGCCGCAATGCGGC
>CAZXKN010000029.1:0-23944 GCA_964641815.1 uncultured Gemmatimonadaceae bacterium
GTGCTGCAGCAGTCGGGCTTCGGGTGCGACGTGCTGATCACGCCGCAGCAGGCGGAGCAGCTCTCGAAAGCGCTCGGCATCAATTCGTATACAACCGGGTTACTGACCCATACCGGGAACCTGTACATCGCGAAGGTGCACATCGTCTCGGGCGCCTCCGGATTCGCGTCGACGTTCACGATCAACGGTGCGGCGACGCCCGCGGCGCTGGGTGAAGCGGTTGCGCAGCGTCTCAACAACATCGTCAAGGCCGCGGAATTCGCGCGCAACTGCAACGATCAGCGCAGCCACAATGCTCTCGACCGCGCACTCGTGGAAGCGCGCAAGGCGTTCACGATCGAGCCCAACCTCGCGGCGGCCTGGAGCTGCATCGCGACGATTTGGGAGTTGAAAAAGCAGCCCGACAGCATGGTCGCGGCCTATCACGGGGCCCTCAAGGGCGATTCGGCGAACACCGAAGCCTGGGGTCGTCTGGCGCAGACGCTCATGCAAAAGGGCGACACCGTCGGGTCCATCCAGGTGTTCACCCAGATGCTGGCGCAGAACCCGAGCGACAAGAATCTCCGGCTCGCGCTCGCGAACCAGCAGCTGCAACGCAAACAGTACAACGACGCGATGCAGCTGGTGAGCGACGGCCTGAAGCTGACTCCGGGCGATCAGCAGCTCTCCGAAACCCAGAAGCGGATCGCGCTGGACGGGGCGGCAAACGCCTCCGATGCTGTCGTGAAGAAGGCGATGTCTGAAGTATTGCTCGGGATTATGCACCAGGAAGCGACGACCGACACCGCCAAGCTGTCGGACACGAACAATCTGAAGCTGGCGATCGGCACGGCGCAGAGCGCCAACGATACCGCGCAATACCTCATCTGGACACGCGCCGCGGTGCGACGCTACCCGACTTCCGTGACGTTCATGAAACAGCTCGCCGGCGCTTTCCTGTTCGCCGGGCAGACGGATTCAGCCATCGGCATCTATCGACAGGTTCTGGCCGCGAACCCGAACGACGTGCAGACGAGCCTCCTCGTTGCGAAAACCATCGTCGATAACGCGGTGTGGGATACTGCCGCTGCTCGGCGGGCGGGCAAGGATACCGTCGCGCTGCGTCACCTCCGTGAGCCCTTTGCTGCGAAGATCAATCCGGCGCGCCCACTGCTCGGCCCCGGATACGCGGCGGCCGATTCCGGGCTCAAGCTCACCGCGTACGTCGTGGGGCTCACGGGCGGATCAAAGCTCGCACAGGCTGCAGCCTACGACGACGCCTATGTGTGGCTCGATCAGTTGTTGGGTGAGATGGGACCGGCGGCGGGGCCCGGGCCCAAGGAGCAGATTCGCGCGCAGGCGAGCTTCTGGTTCGGCATCGCGTCGGCGGTCACGCTGCAGGAGCCATACAAGCACATGGTGGATCACAAGAGTTGCGACGAAGCAAAGACCATCAACGATCGGATCAACCGGGGCATTGCGGCGATCGACGTCGGTGGACGGGTCGCTCCGTCGGTCGCGGCGCAGATGCGGGGTATCCTCGGCCAATACGCGGGGAACATGCCGAAGGTGAGACAGGCATTCCATTGCAAAAATTTCTGACGCATTGAGTTGCCCCGGAGGCAGGCATATATTCCGGCGCTCGTGTCCGTGGGGCTGTAGCTCAGCTGGTTAGAGTGCCGGTCTGTCACACCGGAGGTCGCGGGTTCGAGCCCCGTCAGCCCCGCCTGAACCCCGACCCGGGGAGCCTAGAACCTCGGCTCCGTCTGCAGCGACAGACGGAGCCGTCGTCGTTGTGAGAGACACCGCCTTCCATATCCCCGTGTTGCACCGGACCGTCGCCGAGTGGGCGACGGGGAGTCGCCGCGCCGTGGACGCCACAGCGGGCGGCGGCGGACACACGGCGTTGCTGCGCGCCGCGGGTGCCGCGGTGCTCGCCATCGATCGCGACCCCATCGCCCTCGCGGCGGCACAAGGAGCGCTCGGCTCCGCCGGCATTACCTGGCTCGAAGCGCCGTTTGCCTCGGATGCTGCGCTCGCCGCCGTCCGGGCGTTTCGCCCCGACCGCATCCTGCTGGACCTCGGCGTCTCCTCGCACCAGCTCGACGACGAATCGCGCGGGTTCTCGTTTCGTCCCGGCGCGCCGCTCGACATGCGGATGACGCCGGGGAAGGGACTCCGCGGCGCCGACGTGCTCAACACCTGGTCGGAAGAACGGCTGGAGACCGCGTTTCGCGACTCCGCCGACGAGCCACGGGCGCGCGCCCTCGCCCGTGTGGTACTGCGGCGCCGCCGGCGCGCGGCGTTCACCACGAGCGACGACTTCGTCAACGCGATCCGTGAAGTGCTGGGGCCGCGGTCGGGGCCGAGCGACTTCGCGCGGCTGTTTCAGGCGGTGCGTATCGCGGTGAACGACGAGCGGGAGCAGCTGGCCCAGGCCCTGCCCGCGCTGCGCGACGCTCTCGTGCCGGGCGGCCGCCTCGGCGTCATCAGTTATCATTCGGGCGAGGATCGGCTCGTGAAACAGACCTTTCGCGACTGGGCCCGGGCGTGTGTCTGTCCGCCGGGACAGCCGATATGCACCTGCCGGGGACGGCCGCTGGGCGCACTGCTGACGAAGAAGGCCGTGACGGCGGACGCCGACGAGATCGCAGCCAACGTACGCGCCCGCTCGGCGCGCTTCCGCGCCTTCGCGAGCGCCGCACTGGATTCGGGGAGCGATGGCGCTTAAGGGCCGGCACTGGTTTCTCATCTGGCTCATCGCGGCGTGCGCCGCGCTGTGGCTCGTCATCTGGCGCCAGACCGACAGCTTCCGCACCGCCCGCGCGCTGAACCAGGTGCGCGAGCAACGCGCCGTGCTCGCAGGCCAGCGCGCCAGTCTCCAAGCCCGGATCCGCGCCGCCCAGAGCCGCGAGCAGCTGATTCCGCGGGCCGCCCGGCTGGGACTGCGTGCCGCTCGCGACTCCGAGATCTTCCGCATCACCGCTCCGGCGCAGCCACCAGCGACGCCGGCGCCTTCCTCCGGACCCTGAGCGATGGCGAAGCCCGCCGTTCGCCAGCAGGCGCTCCTGGTCGCGATCCTCGCCGGCCTCGCGGGCGTGGTGCTGCGCGCCGGACAAGTGCAGGTGCTGCAGGGACGCCGCTACGCAGAAGAAGAGCGGGCACAGCGTACCGAGCGGCTCACGCTCGACGCGCGTCGCGGCGCCATCTACGACCGCAATGGCACGGCCATCGCGCTCACCCAGGAGACGTATCACGTCGGGCTCGCGCCCAACGAGCTGCGCGATCCAGCGCGCGACGCCGCCGTGATCGCCCGGTCGTTGCACCTGAGCGGCGGCGCCATCCTCGACCAGCTGCGCAAGCGCTACGTCTACTACGCCGGACCCTACAGCGCGCTCGAAGTGCAACGCATCCGGACGATCCGGGGCGTGCACCTGGAGCCGGTGTTGAACCGTTTCTACCCGTCTCCCGATTTCGCCCGCGCCGTCGTGGGCCGCGTCGGGACCGATGGCCACGGCGGGTCGGGACTCGAGCGCAGCTTCGACAGTCTGCTTGCGGGAAAAGCGGGCGCCGCCGTGGTGCTCAAGGACCGCGCCGGGCGGGAGTACGAGTCGCCGGCGCGGCTCATCGCCGCTCCGGTGCCGGGCGCGGACATCGTGCTCACCCTCGACGCCGAGCTGCAGGAAATCGCCGAGCGGGCGCTGCACGCGGCGGTGCGCGAGACCGATGCGGCGGGCGGCGACGTGGTGATCCTCGATCCCAAGACGGGGGAGCTGCTCGCCGTTGCATCCGAGCGCAAGGACGGCAGCTCGCCGCCCAGTGCGTTCACCGACACCTACGAGCCGGGCTCGCTCGCCAAGATCTTCGCCGCCGCCGCGCTGCTGGAGCTCGACCGCGTGCATGCCGCCGATCGCGTCTCCGGCGAAGGCGGGCGCTACAAGCTGCCGGGGCGTCCGGTGCTGCAGGACGACCATCCGCTTGCCACGCTGACGCTGGCGGACGCGATCGCCGTATCGAGCAACATCGCGATGGCGAAGTTCGCCCAGCGGATGACGCCGCGCGAGCAGTACGCCGTGCTGCGCGACTTCGGGCTCGGCACGGCGACCGGTGTCGAATTCCCGTCGGAGTCGCCGGGGCGGCTGCGGTTGCCCACCGAGTGGTCGGGGACGAGCCAGGTCAGTCTCGCGATCGGCTACGAAGTCGCGGTGACGCCGCTGCAGATCGCCGCCGCCTATGCCGCGATCGCCAACGACGGCGTGCTGCTCGCGCCCGCGCTGGTGCGCGAGGTGCGCGACCCGTCGGGCGACATCCTGTATCGCCATCGCACCGAGCCGGTGCGGCGGGTGACCTCGCGCGACGTCGCGCAGCAGCTGCGCGGCCTGTTGCGCGGCGTCGTGCAGCGCGGCACCGGGGCGAGCGCCACGCTGGCGCACTTCGAGCTGGCGGCGAAGACGGGGACCGCCCGGCGCGTCGTCCACGGCAAGTATGCTCCCAACGAGTACACCGCGTCCTTCGCGGCGCTGTTTCCGGCGGACGATCCGCAGATCGTCGTCGTCGTGAAAATCGACGATCCCGATCCCAGCAAGAAGGGCTACTTCTCGGCCACGACCGCCGCGCCGGTCACACGCTCGCTGCTCGAGCAGGCGCTGGCGTCGCGCACGGTGACGCTGAACGAGGCGCGGCTCGTGTCGGCTCCCGCTGTGCCGCAGGCGCCGCTCGTGGACGACGACGGCACCGTCCCCTACGTCGTGCCGTGGCCGTATCGGCCCGACACCGCCGCCAAGGCACCGGCGCGGGTCGTCCCCGACATCGCCGGCCGACCGCTGCGGGAGGCGGTGCGCAGCCTGCATCGCCGCGGCTTCCGGGTTGCGCTGCGCGGCTGGGGGACGCCCGATCACACCATCCCCGCGGCCGGGAGCACTGCGCCGGCGGGCTCGGTCGTCACCGTGTTCGCCGGCTCGCAGTGAGCACGACGGCGGAGCTGATCGCCGGCCTGCGGGCGGCCGGGCTGCTCGCCGCCGAGCCGCCCGGCTCGCTCCCCGAGTTCACGGGCCTCAGCGCCGACACACGCCGTCTCGCGCCGGGAATGTTGTTCTGTGCGATCCACGGCGCCGTCGAAGACGGTCACCGTTACCTGGCGCAGG
This sequence comes from uncultured Gemmatimonadaceae bacterium, assembly GCA_964641815.1. Taxonomy (GTDB): domain Bacteria; phylum Gemmatimonadota; class Gemmatimonadetes; order Gemmatimonadales; family GWC2-71-9; genus DASTHG01. The sequence continues at coordinate 5,124 of CAZXKN010000029.1, forward strand.
CGCTCGAGGCCGGGGCGGCGGCCGCGCTGGTCGAGCAGCCGCAACCGGTGCTGCTGCCGCAGGTCGTGGTTGCGGATGGCCGTCGCGCCGCCGCCATCGCCGCCGAGCTGTGGTACGGGCGCCCGGCGTCGCGGCTCGATCTGATCGGCGTCACCGGCACGAACGGCAAGACGACGACGGTGACGCTCGCCCGGCACGTCCTGGGCACCGCCCTGCCGATGGGCTCGATCGGCACGCTGGGCGCGTTCGCGCCCGACGGAGCGGCCGTTGCGAGCGAAGCAGGGAATCTCACGACACCGGGGCCGATCGACCTGCAGGCGACGCTCGCCGGCCTCGTGGCCCACGGGGCGCGCGGCGTCGCGATGGAGGTCTCGTCGCACAGTCTCGACCAGGGACGCGTCGACGGACTGAAGTTCAAAGTGGCGGTCTTCACGAACCTGACGCGGGACCACCTCGACTACCATCGCACCATCGAGCAGTACTTCCGCGCCAAATCGCGGCTCGTCGATCTTCTCGCGCCGGACGGCGTCGTAGTCTCGAACGCCGACGACCCGGCCTGGCAGCGCCTGCGCCGCAACAGCGGGCAGCGCCGCGTGACCTTCGGGGAGAAGGGCGGCGACGTCACGGCGCGCGATGTCTCGAGCGACGCTGCCGGCTCGCGCTTCGAGCTCGTGACGCCGCTCGGCTCAGCGGCAGTGCGGCTGCCGCTCCTGGGGCGCTTCAACGTCGCCAATGCGCTGGGCGTCGCCGCGGCGGCGTGGGCGCTGGGGGTCCCGGTCGAGGACATCGCCGCGCGATTGACCAACGCCCCCCAGGTGCCCGGGCGCATGGAGCGCATTGCCTCGCGGCCGTGCACGGTGCTGTGCGACTACGCGCACACCCCGGATGCGCTGGAGCGCGCCCTCGACGCGGTCCGGCCGGTCACGGCGAAGCGGCTGATCGTGGTGTTCGGCGCCGGCGGCGATCGTGATCGCGGCAAGCGCGCCCCGATGGGCGAGATCGCGGTGCGGCTGGCCGACGTCGCCATCGCGACCTCCGACAACCCGCGCACCGAAGATCCCGAGCGCATTCTCGAGGAGGTCGAATCCGGGATGAAGAGCAAACCTCATCATCGCGTGACCGACCGGCGCGAGGCGATCGCCCTGGCCCTGTCGCTGGCACGCCCCGGTGACACCGTGTTGCTCGCGGGGAAGGGGCACGAGACGTATCAGGTGGTCGGCACCGTGAAGCAGCCGTTCGACGAGCGCGCAATCGTCCGGGGGTTGGGCGCGTCGTGACGTTCTGTACGACTGAGCGCGTCGCGGCGGCATTGGGGTTGCCGGCGCCCGGCGTGGGCTCCTACACCAGGATCTCGACCGACACCCGGACCATCGGCCCCGGCGATCTGTTCGTCGCCCTGAAGGGACCGCGGTTCGACGCGCACGAGTTTCTGGGCGAAGCACAGTCCAAGGGCGCGAGAGCAGCCGTGGTCCAGCGTGGAACGGCGCCGGTGCCGGGATTGACCCTGTATCCCGTCGCGGACACCCTCGCGGCGCTCGGGGCCCTGGCGCGGGCGCGCCGCCGGTTCCTGCCGGCCGGCAGTCCCGTGGTGGCGATCACGGGATCGAGCGGCAAGACGAGCACCAAGGAGCTGATTCGCGTCGCCCTGTCGCCGCGTTATCGCGTGCACGCCACCGCGGCGAACCTCAATAATGAAATCGGCGTGCCCCTGACGATCCTCGGGGCGCCGGATGACTCGCAGGCGCTCGTGATCGAAGCGGGGGCGAGCGTGCCGGGAGAAATCGCCCGCTTGCGGGACGTGATCGAGCCGACGATAGCCGTGATCACGAATGTGGGCTATGCGCACGTCGAAGGGTTCGGATCGTTCGAAGGGGTGCTGCGCGAGAAACTGTCACTCCTCGACGGAGTCCCGCTGGCCGTCGTCGGACTCGATCCCGCGGAGCTCGGCGAGCAGGCGCGCCACCGCGCGCGCACGATCGTGGCCGGGACGAAGCCGCCCGCCGATCTCCAGGCGGAAGCAGTCGGGTTGGACGAGGAGGGGCGTTGCCGCGTGCGCTATCTGGGGCGAGAGGTGGTGGTGCCGCTGTTCGGGCTGCACCAGGCGGAGAACGCGATGATCGCGATCGCGGTAGCCCGCGAGCTGGGCGTCGATCCGCTCGCCGCCCTCGACGCGTTGCCCAAGGTGACCGTCCCCGGCGGCCGCGGCCGGGTGCTGCACGTCGGCGATCTGACGATCATCGACGACACCTACAACGCCAACCCCGGCTCCCTGCAGCGGGCGGTCGAATCGGCGGCCTGGCTGGCCCGCGAGCGGGGCCGACCGCTGGCGGTGGTGGTGGGCTCGATGTTGGAGCTGGGGCCCGAGAGTGCCAAATTGCACGCGGCCGCCGCCGCCGACATCGTGCGGCGCGAGCCGGCGCTGGTCGGGGCGGTGGGAGAGTTTGCGGCGTCGTTCGCGCCCTACCGCGCGCGGTTGGGCGAGCGGTTACTCGTCGCCGCCGACGCCGTCGAGCTGGGCCCGCGACTCAAGGCCGCCCTCGCGGGGAACGAGATTCTTCTGCTCAAGGCATCGCGCGGCGTCGCGCTGGAGCAGCTGTTGCGTCATTTCAGCTAAGGGAGACACCAGGGGCCCGTGCTCTATCACCTGCTGGCGCCGCTTGCGAAGACGCACATCCTCTTCAACCTCTTCAACTACATCACCTTCCGCGCCGCCGGGGCGACGGTGACGGCGCTGGTGATGGCGTTCGCGATCGGTCCCTGGATCATCCGCCGGCTGCGCCAGGGCGGCGTGGGGCAGGTGATTCGTGCCGAGGGTCCCTCCTCGCACCAGGAGAAGCGCGGCACGCCGACGATGGGCGGCCTCGTCATCATTCTCGCCACCGTCGTGCCGACGCTGCTGTGGGCGCGGCTCGACACGCGCTACACCCTGGTCGCGGTGGTCGCGATCCTGTGGATGGGCGCGATCGGCTTTCTCGACGACTACCTGAAGATCGTGCGCGGCAAGTCGCAGGGGCTCGTGGCGCGATGGAAGCTCGTGGGGCAGATCTCGTTCGGACTGGCGCTGGGCGTCCTTCTCGTGCGCTGGCCCTTCGTCCCCAGTATGGCGACGGAGACGCAGCTGCCGGTGTTCAAGTACATCTTCCTCACGCTGCCGTGGTGGTTGTACATCGTGTTCACGACGGTCGTGGTGACGGCGAGCTCCAACGCAGTGAATCTCACCGACGGACTGGACGGGCTCGCGACGGGGCTCACGGCGATCGTCGCAGGAACGTTCGCGGTGTTCGCCTACCTCTTCGGACGCTTCGACGCGTCGCGCTATCTCGGGGTGATGCACCTCGCCGGGGCGGGAGAGCTGGCGATCTTCTGCGGTGCACTCATGGGCGCGTCGGTCGGATTCCTCTGGTTCAACGCCTATCCGGCCGCGGTGTTCATGGGAGACACCGGGGCCCTGGCGATCGGCGGGGCGCTCGGCGCCGTGTCGATCATGCTGAAGGCCGAGTTCCTGCTGCTGATCGCCGGCGGGGTGTTCGTGGCCGAAACGGTCTCCGTCATCCTGCAGGTGAATGTCTACCGCTGGCAGAAGCGCCTGCGCGGCAAGGAGTACGCCGACAGCCATCGGGTGTTTCGCATGGCGCCGCTGCACCACCATTTCGAGAAGCTGGGGTGGTCGGAGCCGCAGGTGGTGATGCGGTTCTACATCCTCGGCTTCCTGTGCGCCATGCTGGCGCTCGCGACCCTGAAGGTCCGGTGACGCTGCCCGACGGCTGGCGCGACGGGACGGTGGCGGTCGTGGGGCTGGGGAAGAGCGGCGTCGCCGCGACGCGGCTGCTCGCCCGCGAAGGCGCCAAGGTCTACGCCAGCGACGCCGCGACGTCGCCGCCGGGAAGCGCCGCGGTGGAGCTGCTGCGCGCGCTGCCCGGAGTCGAGATCGAGCTGGGGCGTCACGACCTCGCGAAGATCGGCGCCGCAAGCGGTGTCGTGGTGTCGCCCGGCGTGCCCCCCGACGCCGCACCGCTGACGGTCGCACGCTCGAGCGGCGTCCCCGTTCTCTCAGAGCTCGATCTCGGGTGGCGCGCCCTCCCCGGCATGCGCTGCATCGCGGTCACCGGGACGAACGGCAAGACGACGACGACGGCGCTGGTCGCGCATCTGCTGCGGGCCGCGGGGCTCAATGCCGAAGCCGCGGGAAATATCGGTCTCCCGCTCGCCGACCTCGCCCTGGCCGAGCAGCGGCCGCAGTGGCTCGCGGTGGAGGTGTCGTCGTTCCAGCTGCATGACAGCCCTGATTTCGCGCCGGAGATCGGCGTGCTGACGAACCTCGCCCCCGACCACCTCGACCGCTATCCCGACGTCGCGTCGTACTACGCCGACAAGCGCCTGATGTATCGCAATGCCACCGACGACAACGTCTGGGTCGTGAACGGCGACGATGCCGCGTCCCTCGACCTCGTACGCGGCGTCCGCGGCCGCCAGGTGCGGTTTTCGGTGGGCGGGCCTGCCGACGCATGGTACGACGGACAGACGCGGTCCCTGATGCTCGGCGGCAGCGCACTGCTGCCGCGCGACGCGCTCGAGCTCCTGGGCCAACACAACGTCGCGAACGGCCTCGCGGCGGCGCTCGCGGTGCACGAGGCAGGAATCGCACCCGGGGCGATCGCCGAGGGGCTGCGCACGTTCCGGGCGCTGCACCACCGCCTCGAGACGGTGGCGGAGACGGGTGGCGTGCGCTGGATCAACGATTCCAAGGCGACCAACGTCTCCTCGACCGCGGTGGCGATCGAGGCGATGGACCGGCCGTTCGTGCTGCTGCTCGGGGGGCGGCACAAGGGGGAGCCGTATGCGCGGCTGGGGCCCCTGCTGAAGGAACGGTGCCGTCTGGTGATCGCCTATGGCGAGGCAGGCCCGCGCATCGAGGCCGATCTCACCGGCACGGTGCCGCTCGAGCGCGGTGGGGACTTTGCCAGCGTGATGCGCCGCGCGAGGGCTGCGGCCCGGCCGGGGGACGCGGTGCTGCTCTCTCCTGCCTGCTCGAGCTACGACATGTTCACGAACTACGAGGAGCGAGGGCTCGTGTTCGAGCGGCTCGCGACCACCCCATGATCGATCGTCGCTGGGAAACGCGGCTGCTCGCCGTCGTGGCGATGGCGCTGTCGATGATCGGCATCATCGCCGTGTACGGCGCCTCGAGTCTGATCAGCGTGAAAGAGGGCGACGTCGTCGGATCGGGCTACGCTCTCAACCAGGCGGTGGGGCTCGTGGCGGGAGGGCTCCTGGCCACGATCCTGGCGCGGGTCGACTACCACTTCTGGGAGCGGCGCGCCTGGCTGGTGCTGGGCATCGTCGGCGTGCTGCTCTTGATCCCGCTGCTGCCGTTCACGCACGCCATCGCGCCCGCCCGCAACGGCGCGCGGCGCTGGGTCGAGATCGCCGGAATCGGAATGCAGCCGTCCGAGGTCGCCAAACTCGCCGTCGTCATCTGGACCGCGATGCTCGCCGCCAAGAAAGGGGAGGCGATGCGCTCGTTCAAGCGCGGCGTGCTGCCGGTCGCGGCGATCGTGGGGCCGCTCGTGGGACTGATCTTCCTCGAGCCCAACCTCTCCATGGCGCTGCTCGTGACGCTGCTGGCGGGGGTCGTGGTGTTTTCGGCGGGCGCGAAGATCGGTCACTTTCTGCTGCTCGGCGTCGGCGCGACCCCACTGCTGTTCGGCGCGGTCGCGACGGCGCAGTATCGCGTCGCACGGATCCTCACGTTTCTCAACTCCGGCAGCGCTCCGACCGAGGCGCAATGGCAGGTGCATCAGTCGCTCGTGGGAATCGGCGCGGGCCAGGTCACGGGCGTCGGGATCGGGCACGGGATGCAGAAGCTCGGGTATCTGCCCTACGCCTACTCCGACTTCATCTTCTCCACGATCGGCGAAGAATGGGGCTTTCTCGGTCTGCTCGTGTTGAGCGTGGCGTTCGGCGTGTTCGTGTGGTTCGGCTTCCGCATCGCGCGCTCGGCGCGCGACCTCTTCGGTCAGCTGCTCGCGACCGGCCTCACGGCCATCATCGGCATCGGCGCGGTGCTGCACATGGGCGTGACGCTGGCGATTCTTCCGGCGACGGGCATCACGCTGCCGTTCGTGTCGTACGGCCGCTCCAGCCTGCTCGTCGCGCTGGTGGCGACGGGAATCCTGATCAGTGTGGGGCAGGGGAGGACGGGGAGGGAGTCTGGATGAGCAGAAAATGTAGAATGCAGAATGATGAATGCAGAATTCAAAGGGCGAGCCCATTCTGCATTCTGCATTCAACATTCTGCATTGGACATTTTTCGTGAAGGTGCTCTTAACCGGTGGCGGCACCGGCGGTCACCTCATGCCCGCGCTCGCGCTGGCGCAGGCGCTGCGGGTCGAGCGGCCGGAGGCCGAGATCGTCATCGTGGGAGCCGAGCGCGGCATCGAGGGGGAAGTGCTGCCGCACTATCCCTACCGCTACGTCTTGCTTCCCGTCGAGCCGATCTACCGGTTTCAGTGGTGGCGCAATCTGCGCTGGCCGCTCGTCGCGTGGCGTGCGTGGCGGTCGGCGGGCGCGGTGCTGGACCGCGAGCGCCCCGACATCGTGGTCGGAACGGGAGGCTACGTTTCGGGTCCCGTCGTGTGGCGTGCGCAGCGGCGCGGCATCCCCACAGCGCTGCAGGAGCAGAACGCGCTCCCGGGGATCACCACGCGCTGGCTGGCGCGGCGGGCGCGACAGATTCACCTGGGATTTCCCGAAGCGCAGGCGCGGTTGCGTCCCGGCCCGCGTACCGTCGTTTTCACCCTCGGGAATCCGATTCGATCGCCCGCGGACGAAGGCGATCGCACCACGGCGCTCGCGGCCTTCGGGCTCGCGCCCGACCGGCCGACGCTGCTCATCTTCGGCGGCAGTCAGGGAGCGCGCGCCTTGAACTACGCGGTGGCGGGCGCGCTGGAGCACGGCGGATTGGCGGACGTGAATTTGTTGTGGGGGGCGGGTCCGATGCACGCGAGCACGTTCGCGCGCTACGCCGTGCGCGGTCGCGTCGTCGTGCAGGGGTTTTTCGATCCGATGGCGCGCGCCTATCGCGCGGCCGATCTCGTCGTGTGCCGCGCCGGTGCGATGACGACCGCCGAAGTGTGCGCCTGGGGGAAGCCGAGCGTGCTCGTCCCGCTGCCACACTCCGCAGCCGATCATCAGCTGCACAATGCGCGCGCGCTGGAACAGAGTGGTGCGGCGGTGGTGCTCGAGGAGCGCGATCTCATGGGCCGTTCGCTCAGCGCGCTGGTCCATCAGCTGCTGGCCGACCCCGCGCGTCGGGAGGCATTGGCCCGGGCGGCCCGCAGTCGGGGGCAACCAGACGCCGCCCGGGAGGTGATGTCAAAGATTTTGACACTCTTCGGCAATTGATCGGTCGGCTCTTTTCTAAGTTTCTGGAATTCCTTATATTAGCTCCCCACGGATGACCTTGTTTGCACCCGACGGCGATTCCCACCCCGTCCATTTCATGGGCATCGCCGGAGCGGGGATGAGTGCCCTGGCAGTACTCGCCAGGCGCCGCGGGGTGCCTGTAAGTGGTTGCGATAACGACACTTCTGGTGCTGGCGACCTGGAGGCGCTGGGTATTCGCGTGCTCCAGGGCCACGATCCGGCGCACGTGGACCACGCCCGAGCGGTGGTGGTGACGGCCGCTGTCCCTGCCAACCATCCCGAGCTCGAACGGGCGCGTACGCGCGGTGTCCCCGTCGTGCGGCGCGCCGATGCCTTGGGCGCAGTTGTCCAGGGCGCGACGGTGGTCGCGGTGTCGGGGACGCACGGCAAGACTACGACGACCGCCATGTGTACCCAAGTGCTCGCCGCCGTCGGACGCGATCCGACGGGACTGGTGGGAGGGCGGATCGCTGCCTGGGGGGGGAATGCGCGGATCGGTGGATCGACGTTGTACGTCGTCGAGGCTGACGAGTTCGACAAAGCGTTTCTCGCGCTGGCGCCGACCGTCGCCGTGATCAACAACGTCGAGGCCGATCATCTGGAATGCTACAATGGCAGCGTGGCGGCGCTCGAGGACGCGTTCGTGCAATTCGCCGGTCGTGCCGAGCGCGTGATCGCCGGAGTGGATGATCCCGGTGCCGCGCGTGTGGCGGCGCGACTCGGCGTCCCGGTGTGGCGCTTCGGGACCGCGGACGCGGCCGACGTGCGGCTCAGCGCGATCGACTTGGGGCCGCATGGATCGCGTGCGACGCTGCTCTTTCCCGACGGCCGGCGGGTGCCGCTCACGCTCGTGCTCCCGGGGTTGCACAATTTGCGCAACGCGGCCGCCGCGCTCGCCGTGGCGGCGGCGCTCGACGCCGATGTGCCGCTGGCTGCCGCCGCCCTCGCTGGCTTCACCGGGGCGGCGCGTCGTTTTGAGCGGGTGGGAGAAGCCCGAGGCGTGACGATCATCGACGACTACGCGCATCACCCGAGCGAAGTGCGCGCCACCCTCGCCGCCGCGCGCCAGACGTTTCCGGGCCGGCGCCTCGTCGCCGTCTTTCAGCCGCACCTCTACTCACGCACCGCGCTGCTGGGCGACGCGCTGGGACGCGAGCTGGCGCAGGCCGATGCGGTGATCGTCGCGCCGGTATACGCGGCGCGCGAAGCGCCGCTGCCGGGCGTGACCGCCGACATCGTCGCGCGCAGCGCACGCGCCGCGGGCGCGCGTCCCGAGCTCGTGACCGACCGCAGCGCACTCACCGACCGCGTGGTCCTGGCCGCACGCGCCGGCGACGTCGTCCTCACGCTCGGCGCGGGAGACGTGACGCGCGTCGGACCGGAGCTGCTGCGCGCGCTCGGCGGGACGGCATGAGGACGCTGGCGCAGTGGCGCGAGCGCCCCTGGGTGTTGGCCGCCGCGATCCTCGCCGGCGCGGTCGTGCTGTGGTTCGGCGGACCACTGCTGCTCAGGCACGTGGGATTTTTCCGCGTGCGGCAGATCGAGCTGGTGGGCGTGCGGTACATGGCGCCCGGGGCGGTGATCGGCGCGCTGGCGCTCGCGCCCCGGGCGAGCGTGTTCGACGCGACCGATCCGCTGACGGCGCGGTTGCGCACGCTGCCGGGCATCGCCGATGCGCGCGTGGTGCGCCGCTTCCCCGGCGCCCTCAAGGTGATCGTGCGGGAAGTCGAGCCGGTGGCGCTCATCCCGGGCGCGGCGGGCGGGCCGCTCACGGTCGTGGACTCGGGCGGTCGGGCTCTGCCGTACGATCCGTCGCGCGTGGGGCTCGATCTGCCGGTCGCGGCGAGCGTCGATTCGGGCCTCGTGGCCGTGCTGGCGCTGGTGCAGTCGGTCGATCCGACGCTGTTCGAGACGATTTCGTCGGCGCGGCCGACGCGCGGCGGGAGCGGGGTGGTGCTGCAGATGGGATCGCGGCGGGTGCTCCTGGCGCGGGACGCCGGGCCTGACGTGATCCGCGCCGTGGAGCGCGTGTCCGAGGACCTCGCCACCCGCGAGCGGCCCTACACCGAGCTCGATGCCCGGTACGCGGGACAGGTGATCGTGCGCAAGACCAGCGGGACCGGTGGCGCGTGAGTCGCGATCGCCGCCTGGTGGCCGGGCTCGATCTCGGCAGCACCAAGACCTGCGCGGTCATCGCGGAGGTCGTGGGCGACGTGCCGCGTTCGCCGCTCGCCAAGGTGCTGGGCGTGGGGCTCGCCAAGAACAGCGGCGTGCGGCGCGGCGTGGTGCGCGACATCGAAGAGACGACGCGCTCCGTGACCGCGTCGCTGCGCGACGCCGAGCGGATGTCGGGCGTCAAGGTCCAGGCGGTGACGTGCGGGATCGCGGGCGAGCACGTTTCGGCCCGGGGGTCGTCCGGGGTCGTGGCGGTCAACGGGGACGAAATCACCCAGTCCGACGTCGCCCGGGTGAACGAGGTGGCGCGGGCGGTGTCGCTCGGACCGGACCAGGAGCTGCTGCACGATATCCCGCAGGAATACATCGTGGACCAGCAGCGCGGCATCTCCGATCCGATCGGCATGACGGGGATGCGGCTCGAAGTGGAGGCGTATCTCGTCACGGTGCAGTCCACCGCCGCGCAGAACCTGCGCAAGGCCGTGCAGCGGGCGGGGTATCGCGTGGCGGATCTGGTGCTCGAGCCGCTGGCGGCGTCCTATGCCGTGCTGACCGAGGACGAGAAGGAGCTGGGCGTCGCGCTGGTGGAGGTGGGGGGTGGGTCGACCGGCGTCGCGATCTTTCACGAGGGGAAGATCCGCCACGTCGCGTCGCTCAAGTATGCCGGCGCCCACGTGACCAACGATCTGGTGCAGGGACTGGGCGTCACGCAGGCGGACGCCGAGCGCTTGAAGGAGCGGCACGGGATCGCGTATGCTCCGCTGGTGGACGCATCGGAGATGATCAACCTCCCGTCCACCCCCGGGCAGGGGGCGCGGCAGGCGTCGCGCGAGCTGTTATCGCATATCATTCACCAGCGGCTCGACGAAATCTTCATGCTGGTGGGGCGCGAGTTCGAACGGGCGGGGTATGGCGGCGGCCGCCTGCCCGCCGGCGTCGTATTGTCGGGCGGCACGGCGCATCTGCCGGGGCTCGTGGAGCTGGCGCGCGAGGTGTTCGCCGTGCCGGTGCGAGCCGGCGCGCCGGAGCTCGGCATTTCGGGTCTGGTCGACAGCGTGCAGGCGCCGCGCTATGCGGTGCCGGTCGGGTTGGTGTTGTACGCCGCGCGACGCTTGACGCAGGGGACGGCGGCCCACGCCGCCAGCAGCGGAGACGGCGGGGTCGAGCGGGTACTGGGGCCACTGAAGCGATGGTTGCAAGACTTCTTCTGATCGAGGACCCGAGGGAGACATGATCTTCGAACTGGAAGAAACGGTCGCGCAGAACGCGCGCATGAAGGTCGTCGGCGTCGGCGGTGGCGGCGGGAACGCCTTGAACCGCATGATCGACGAGGGCGTTCAAGGCGTCGAGTTCATCGCGGTCAATACCGATGCCCAGGCGCTGGAGAAGAACCGCTCCAGCATCAAGGTGCAGATCGGGAAGAAGCTCACGCGCGGCCTCGGCGCCGGCGCGCGGCCCGAGATCGGCCGTCAGGCGATCGAGGAAAACCGCGACGAAGCGCTGCACGCCCTGCAGGGAGCCGATCTCGTGTTCATCACCTGCGGCATGGGGGGTGGGACGGGAACCGGCGCCGCGCCGATCATCTCTCAGGTCGCCCGCGACCTCGGTGCCCTCACCATCGGCATCGTCACCAAGCCGTTCCTGTTCGAAGGCCGCAAGCGGATGCGGCAGGCCGAAATGGGGATCGCCGAGATGCGCAAGCACGTGGACACGATGATCGTCGTGCCCAACGAGCGGCTGCTCGCGGTGGTCGGCAAGGGCATCCCGTTCCAGGACGCCCTGAAGAAGGCCGACGAAGTGCTGCTGCACGCCACCCAGGGCATCTCGTCGATCATCTGCGTCACCGGCCTCGTGAACGTCGATTTTGCGGACGTCCGGACCGTGATGCAGAACGGCGGCACGGCGTTGATGGGCACCGGCACCGGCCGCGGCGAGAACCGCGCGATGGAGGCCGCGCAGCAGGCGATCTCGTCGCCGCTGCTCGACAACATCTCGATCGCCGGCGCGACCGGTGTGCTGATCAACATCACGGGCGGCGAAGATCTCACCCTGGGAGAAGTCACCCAGGTGAGCGAAGCGATTCACGACGCCGCCGGCGATGAGGCCGAGATCATCTGGGGCGCGGTGCCCGAATCGGCGATGCACGGCGAGCTGCGCGTGACGGTGATCGCGACCGGCTTCGACAAGCCGGTGGCCCAGGCCGAAGCACCGCCGGCGCGCAGCACCGCGGCGCCGGGGGTGCTGCCGTTCGAAAAACGGCCGGCGCGGCCCACGCCGCCGCCCCCTCCGGGATACGCCAAGCCGGAGCCGCCGCGTCGCCAGCAGCCGGGGACGCCGCCGGCGGAAGTGAACGAGATGGAGATTCCCACGTTCATCCGGCGTCAGATGGACTGATGCGGCGCCGGCAGGGAGTCGCGGCCGCCGCCACGCTCGTGGCGGCGCTTGGCGTCGCGCTGACGGTGCGGCACTTCCGTGCCGACCAGACGCCCGCCGCGGAGCCGATTCACGTCACCACCGCCTATCGCGAGTTTGCCGATACGCTGGGGCGGCGCGAAACGCTCTCCACGGTGCTGGCGCGCGCCGGCATCACGGGCACGACCTACGCCGCGTTTCTCGCTTCCGCCACGCGGCTCGACATGCGGCGGCTGCATCCCGGGCTCGTCTTCCACTTCCGCCAGCCGGTCACCGATTCCGTGGTCGAGGGCTTCATGGTGCGTCTCTCTCCCGACCGCCGGCTCTGGTACTCCCGCGACACCAGCGGCTGGACCGAGCGGGAAGAGGTCATTCCCTGGGAGCCGCAGCGGGTTCGCACCGTCGGCCGTATCACGACCTCCCTGTACGACGCGATCGACGCAGCGGTCCCCGATTCGATCCTCCCGGGACCGGAGCGCCAGGCGCTCGCCTGGGCGATCGCCGACGTATACGACTGGGAAGTGGATTTCACCCGCGACCTCAAAAGCGGCGACCGCTTCGAGGTGCTGTACGACCGGCTCGTCTCGAGCGAAGGCGACATCCGCTTCGGGCAGGTGATGGCAGTCCGCGTCGACGTCTCACAGCGGCCCAGCTATGCGTTCTACTTCGAGCCGGACAGCTCGGGCGTTACCGGGGGATTCTACGACGACCAGGGCCGCTCACTGAAGCGCGCCTTTCTGCGCGCGCCGCTGCAATTCCGGCGCATCACGAGCGGATTCGGCGGACGCATGCACCCCATCCTCCACACCTATCGTCAGCACGAGGGTGTGGACTACGCGGCGGCCTATGGCACGCCGGTGCGTGCCACCGCCGACGGGCTCATCACGCTGGTGGGTCGCGACGCCGGCTATGGCAACATGATCGAGCTGCGGCACGCCAACGGGGTCCGCACCCGCTACGGGCATCTGTCGTCGTTCGCCAAGGGACTGCACACGGGCGAGCGCGTCGCCCAGGGTGAGACGATCGGCTACGTGGGATCGACCGGGTTGTCGACCGGCCCACACCTGCACTACGAGTTTCTCGTCAATGGCCGACCCACCAACCCGCAGCGCACCAACGCCGGCGCCGGGGCCCCGGTCCCGAAGAGCCTGCAGTCGGCGTTCACGGCGGTGCGGCAGGCGTTGGGCCTCCAGCTCGAGCCGGTCCAGACCAGCGGCGCGAAGAGCGTCGACTAACCTAGACTTCGATCACATCCGTGGATCTCTATCCCGCCGTCGACATCCGAGGCGGGCGTGTGACGTACGTCCGCTCCGCCACCACCACGGCTTCGGTCTATGGGGACGATCCGGCGGCCGCCGTCGCGCGGCTCGCCGCAGAGGGCGCGCAGTGGGTGCACCTCGTCGATCTCGATCAGGCGTACGGGACGGGATCGAACCGCGACCTGGTCCGCACCATCCTCGCCGGCCGGCCGCCGCAGCTGGCGGTGCAGATCGGCGGCTCGGTGCGCAGCGAGGACACGGTGCGTGAGCTGCTCGAGTGGGGGGCGGCGCGCGTGGTGATCGGGTGCGCCGCGGTGGCGGAATACCCCGACCTCGCCCCGCGCCTCGTCCGGCGCCATGGACCGGCGCGCCTGGCGGCGGCCGTCGATGCCACCGAGGGCCGGGTGCTGCCGCGCGGCCGCGCGGCGGCGGTCAATCTCGACATGCTGACGCTGGGCGCGCAGCTGCAGAGCGCCGGATGCGTGCACGTGATCTACACCGACGTGCGGCGCGACGGGTTGCTGCGCGGTCCCGATATCGACGGCGCCAAGAAGCTCGCTGGTATAGGTCTCGACGTGGTGGCGAGCGGTGGGGTGTCGAGCCTCGACGACCTGACGGCGATCCGCGACGCCGGCCTCGCCGGGGCGCTGGTCGGGCGCGCGCTGCACGAAGGGCGGTTCACATTAGTGGAAGCGCTGCGGTGCGTCGCCTGACGCTCGTGCCGCTGGCGCTCCGCACCGTAGGACTCGGCGCGGTGCTCGTGCTCCTGATCAATCCCTCGCGCTCGCGTCCGGTGGCCGGCGGCACGCCGCCGCTCGTGCTGCTCGACGCGTCGCTCAGCATGGCGGGGACGAACGGGCCCTGGGCCACTGCATTGGATAGCGCGCGGCGGCTCGGGGCTGGAGGCTCGATCTGGCGTTTTGGGAGCGACGTCGACGCCTTCGATTCCACGCCACCGCACGACGGCCGGAGTCTGCTCGCGCCGGCGCTCGCCGCTGCGGCGGCGCGCGGTGGTCCCGTCATCGTGATCAGCGACGGCGCCATCGCCGACAGCGCCGACCTGCCGCCCGACCTGCGGCGGCGCCCGCGTGTCGTCGTGCTGCCGCGCGCACCGTTTTTCGACGCGTTCGTCGCTTCGGTCGACGGGCCGCGGCGCGTCGCCGTGGGCGACACCGTGCACCTGCGTGTCGCCTATGGGGTGGCGGGGCCGCGACCCCCAGGCGCCGCGCGGCGGGCCACGATCGTGGTGTCGGCCGCGGGACGCCGTCTCACATCCCGAGCGGTGACGCTCCCCGACTCGGGCTCGCTCGCCACGGAGGTCGTCATCGCGCCGTCGCTGCTCGTTACGGGGTTCCAGGCGCTGGACGTGCGGCTCGAGGGAACGGGCGACGTGGAGCCGCGTGACGATGCGCGCCTCCTCGTCCTCGAGGTGAGCGCCCAGCCGGCCGCCGTGGTGCTCGCGGCGCCTCCCGACTGGGAGTCACGCTTCTTCGCGAAGACTCTCGCCGAGGTGTCCCGCGTCCCCGTGAAGCTGCTGGTGCAGACCGAGCCGGCGAAGTGGCGCGACGGGACGACCCTGGCGCCGCTCGGCGCCGATGCTGCGACGCGGGCCATCAGTGGTGCGCGCCTCGTGGCGCTCGTCGGCGACCCGGCGCGGCTCGCCCCCTATCGCCGTCGTGGCGGCACCGTGCTGTGGCCCTTCACGACGGCTCGCGCGGGCGACTGGTACCTCGACCCGCCACCGTCGTCGCCGCTGGCAGCGGCGTTCGCGGGGGTCGACTGGGACTCGCTGCCTCCCGCGCAAGGCCTCGCCGAGCTGCCGGCCGACTCGACTGCCATTGTCGTGCTGACGGCACGGCTCGGCCGGCGCGGGGTGTCGCGCCCGGTCGTCGTGGTGCGGGATTCGGCCGGTATGCGATCGGCCACCGTCGGCGGGACCGGCCTCTGGCGCTGGGGCTTCCGCGGCGGTGCGCCGGCCGAAGCGTATCGCAGTCTCGTCGCAGCGATCGCCGATTGGCTCTTGTCGGACGCGGCGGCGGGGAAGGAGCGCTTCGGTCCCGTGAGCGAGGTAGTGCCGCAGGGAATGCCGCTCGTGTGGCGCTGGCGCGGAGGCGGCGCGCCGAGTGCGACGGCGATCACGCTGGATGCGCCGGCCGGCGCACAGACAGCGACGCTGCGTTTCGATGCGCAGGGCGAGGCCACGCTCCATCTCGCGCCCGGCGTGTATCGCTGGCGGGCCGGCGACCAGGGGACGGAGCGGGGATTGGTGGCGGTCGAGCAGTACTCGGACGAATGGCGCCCCGCGCGCGCGGTGCTCGCGCCGCAGCCGGGAGAAGCGGGCGACGTGCGGCGCGACGTCGGCGCGCGCGACCTGTGGTGGCTGTACGCGCTCGCGATCGCGGCATTCGCGGCGGAGTGGGCATGGCGGCGCCGCCAGGGACTGCCCTGATGGTGGGAGGCTTGTGGCAGCGCCTCGCGCGCGCGTTCGGCGGTGGCACGGACGGCATCGCCGCAGCGGAGCGCATTCTGCTCGAGGCCGATTTCGGGGTCGCGGCGACGGATGAGCTGATCGAGGGATTACGCGCCGCGCCCGCCGGTGAACGCGAGGCGCATCTCGAGCGCACCGTCGCGAACCTGCTCCGGGCACCTGGTGAGCCCGGTGAGCTGGCGAGCGCTCCCGAGCCGCCCACCGTCGTGCTGGTCTACGGTGTGAACGGCGTCGGGAAGACGACGACGATCGCAAAGCTCGCGTCTCGGCTGCAGCAGCGGGGACGGCAGATCCTGTTGGCGGCGGCGGACACGTTCCGTGCCGGCGCCTCGCAGCAGCTGCGGATCTGGGCCGAGCGGCTCGACGTCCCCTGCGTCGGTGCCGGCGATGGGGGCGGTGATCCCGCGGCAGTGGCGTTCGACGCCATCGACGCCGCGCTGGCGCGCGGGCGGGACACCGTGCTGGTCGACACCGCGGGTCGGCTGCACACGGAGTCGCAGCTGATGGAAGAGCTGAAGAAGGTGGCGCGGGTGGTGGCGAAACGCCGTCCCGGCGCGCCACACGAGTCGCTGCTGGTACTCGACGGCAGCGTGGGACAGAACGCCGTCTCGCAGGCACGCGCCTTCGCCGCCGCGGTGCCGCTCACGGGTCTCGTCGTCACCAAGCTCGACGGCACGGCGCGTGGCGGCGCCGTGGTCGCGGTGCGCCGGGCCGTCCCCGTCCCGATTCGCTTCATCGGGACGGGTGAGGGGCTCGACGATCTCGAGCTGTTCGACGCCGCGTCCTACGCCCGGCGGCTCGTCACCGGGTAATGGCGATCGAGCTGCGGTCGCCGGTCAAGTTTCTGAAGGGGGTCGGCCCGAAGCGCGCCGAGGCGCTCTTGCGGCTGGGGATCCGGACCGTCGGCGACCTCCTCTACCACGCGCCGCACCGCTATCTCGACGCTACGAGCGTCACACCGCTCGCGAAGGCGCGGGTGGGAGAGGAGGTCACGGGCGTCGGCCGCGTGCGCTCGACCGGGATCCTGCCCACGCGAAAGGGCTTGCGTGTCTTTCGGGCGCTGCTGCAGGACGAGTCGGGGGTGATCGAGTGCGCCTGGCCGGGGCAGCCGTTTCTCGAGCGCACGATCCGGGCGGGCCAGCTGCTCCTCGTCACGGGACCGGTGCGCTACTACCACGGCCGCCAGCTCGTGCCGCGCGAGTTCATCGTGCTCGCCGATCCCGACGAACCCTCGGAAGCGGGGGACCGCGGGCTCATCCTGCCGATCTATCCCGCCACCGAGGGCTTGTCGCACAAGCAGATCCGCGCCCTCGTCCAGCAGCACCTCGACACGCTGCTGCCGCTCGTCAGAGACCCGCAGCCCCCGGCGCGGCGTGCGGGGCTCGAGCTCCCCGATCTGCGGGTGGCGCTCGCCGCCGTGCATCGCCCTGGGAGCGTCGCCGAGGCGGAGCGGGGCCGGCGGCGCCTCGCCTTCGACGAGTTCTTCGATCAACAGCTGGTGCAGGCGCGGGCCCGTTTCCTGGCGAAGCGCGCCCGGGCGGGAATCCGGTTCACGCAGCGGCACGACCTCACGTCGCGATTGAAGGAAGCGCTGCCCTTCGAGCTCACCGCTGACCAGAAGCGGGCGATCCGCGAGATCATGGACGACATGACGGCCGCGGATCGCATGCACCGCCTGCTCATGGGAGACGTCGGGACCGGCAAGACGGTGGTGGCGCTGTTCGCGATGCTGCTCGCGGTGGAAAACGGCTACCAGGCTGCCCTGATGGCGCCCACGGAGCTCCTGGCTGAGCAGCACGTCGCCACGCTCACGCGCCTGCTCGCGCCGCTCGAGCTGCGACCCGAGCTGCTGCTGGGCCGTGGCACGGCGGCGGAGAAAGCGGCGATCCGCGGACGCGTAGCGAGCGGCGCCTCGCGCATCGTCGTGGGCACGCATGCGCTGATTCAGGAGTCGGTGGCGTTTCATCGCCTCGGCCTCGCGGTGGTGGATGAGCAGCATCGCTTCGGCGTCGAGCAGCGCGCCGCCCTCGCGGAGAAGGGAGACGCCCCCGACGTCCTGCTCCTCACCGCCACGCCGATCCCGCGCTCCCTCGCGCTGACGCTGTATGGCGATCTCGACGTCACGACGATCGCCGAGCGGCCGCCGGGGCGGGGCACGATCAAGACCGCGCTGCGGACCGAGGCGGCCCGCGCCAAGATTTACGAGTTCATCCGCAGTGAGTGCGCCGCCGGGCGGCAGGCGTACGTGCTCTACCCGGTGATCGACGAATCGGAGAAGGCGGACCTCAAGGCGGCGACGACGATGCACGAGCGGCTCGCCAAGGTGTTCTCCGAGTTTCGGGTCGGTCTGGTGCATGGCAGGCTCAAGCCGGACGCGCGCGACGCCGCAATGCGGGCGTTCCGAGACAACATCATCGCGGTGCTCGTGGCAACGAGTGTGATCGAAGTGGGGATCGACGTCCCCAACGCCACGGTGATGCTGATCGAGCACGCCGAGCGCTTCGGATTGGCGCAGCTGCACCAGCTGCGCGGCCGGGTGGGCCGGGGCGGCGCGGCGAGCCACTGTATTCTCCTCTCCAACGCCCGTGCCGCCGCCGCCCGCCTCAAGGCGTTCACCGAGACCACCGACGGCTTCAAGATCGCCGAGCTCGACCTCCACCAGCGCGGCATGGGGGAGCTGACGGGGGCGCGCCAGTCGGGAGGGATTGCGTTACGCTACGCCGACTTCTCGAAAGACCTCGATCTCCTCGACGCGGCGCGCCGCGCGGCGGCAGAGCTGATCGCGCGCGATCCGGCGCTGGAGCGGCCGGAGAATGCGGGCTACCGGGAGAACGTCGTGCAACGCTATGAGCGGGGGTTCGAGCTGTTTCGAGTGGGTTGAAAACCGCTATTAGCTATCAGCTATTAGCTATCAGCTATCAGCTATCGGCTATCAGCCAAGCCACAGCTGATAGCTGATAGCTGATAGCTGATAGCTGATAGCTGATAGCTGATAGCTGATAGCTGATAGCTGATAGCTGATAGCTGATAGCTGATAGCTGATAGCCGATAGCCGATCGCCG
>CAZXKN010000030.1:0-6542 GCA_964641815.1 uncultured Gemmatimonadaceae bacterium
CCGCGCGCGAAAACTCCAGGTGAGGCGCAGCAGGTCCACGGCCAGACGTGGCCGCACCACTGCGCGCAACGCCAGATGGGCGATAAGCGAGGTCCAACTCGCCGGAGTCTGCATGGCTTCTGTATATTCAGCGCCTATGACGCTTGCAAGCGGCGTCGCGGCCGGCTCTGTCGCGCACCCTCTGGCCGGCTACCGGAGTGAATTCCCCATTTTCCGGGACCGGATCTATCTCAACACCTGCTCGCTCGGGCCCCTCGGCGACCGGGCCCGGCGCAAGGTAGCCGGCTTTCTCGACGTGTGGCAGGCGCGCGGCGCGGCGGCCTGGTACGACGTGTGGTGGGAAGCCCTCGCCGAGCTGCGCACACGCTACGGCGCCGTGATCGGCGCGCCGGCGGACACCATCGCCCTCGCCCCGAGCGTGTCCGTCGCGGTCGCGGCCGTCGCGAGCGCGCTCGACTACAGCAGCCGCCCGCGCGTCGTCGTCACGTCGCTCGACTTTCCCACGGTCGTCTATCAGTGGCTCGCCAAGCGCCCCCAGGGCGTCGAGCTCGTGGTCGTCGAGAGCCCGGACCAGGTGAGCGTGCCCGTCGAGGCCATCGCTCGCGCGGTGGACGACCGCACCGCACTGGTCGCGACCTCCCACGTCTACTTCACGAGCGGCGCGATCCAGGACATCGCCGCCGTGGCGGACATCGCGCACCGCAAGGGAGCGCTCTGTCTCGTCGACGCCTATCAATCGGTCGGGCAGGTGCCCGTCGACGCGCCATCCTCCGGCGTGGATTTCCTCATCGCCGGCGGGCTGAAGTGGCTGCTCGGCGGCACGGGGATCGTGTTCTGTTACGTGCGCGACCATCCGCAGCACCGCATCGTCCCGACCGTCGCCGGGTGGTTCGGCCACAGGGACCAGTTCGCCTTCGAGCCGCGCTCGCTCGAGTTTCACGACGACGCGCGCCGCTTCGAGCTCGGGACTCCCGCCCTCGCCGCCATTTACACGCAGCTCGGCGGGCTCGAGTACATCGAGGAAATCGGCGTGCCCGCAATCCGGCGCGTGACTGCCGGGCTCATCGAAGACCTCGTCGCGCGCGCCACGGAGCGGGGGTTCCGTCCCAAAGTCGCGGCGACCCCGGAGCAGCGCTCGGCGATCGTGATGCTGCCGGCCGCGGATCCGCACGCCGCGGTGCGCCATCTCGCCGCCGCTGCCATCGTGGCGGACGCCCGTCCCGGGCACGTCCGCCTCTCTCCTTTCTTCTACAACGTGCAGGACGACCATGTCGCAGCACTCGCCCGACTCGCCGCGCACCGCTCTCACTGAAGACGAACGTCTGCTCTCGACGGCGCCGCCGTCGGAGCGGCGCGCCTTCGTCCACACCGATCCGTGGCGCGTGCTGCGGATCATGGGGGAGTTCGTGGAGGGGTTCGATACCCTTTCGGACGTGCGCTATGCGGTCACAGTCTTCGGATCGGCCCGCACCCGGTCGGGCGATCAGTATTACGAGAAGGCGGTGCAGACGACCCGGCTGCTCGCGCGGCACGGCTTTCCCATCATAACCGGCGGCGGCCCCGGCATCATGGAGGCGGCGAACCGCGGCGCCCAGGAGGGCAACGGGCTCTCGATCGGCTGCAACATCGAGCTGCCGTTCGAGCAGGGGACGAATCCCTACGTCGAGCGCTCCATCAATTTCCGCTACTTCTTCGTGCGCAAGACGATGTTCGTGAAATACTCGACCGCCTTCATCGTCTTCCCCGGCGGCTTCGGAACGATGGACGAGCTGTTCGAGGCGCTGACGCTGATTCAGACCGGCAAGGTGAAGCACTTTCCCGTCGTGCTGTTCGGGCAGGAGTACTGGAGAGGCCTGCGTGACTGGTTGATGGAGCGGGTGGCCGGCGAGGGAAAGATCGATACCAAGGATCTCGACCTCTTCCACGTGACCGACGATCCCGAGGAGGCGGTCAGACTGGTCGTGCAGGCCCGCGAGCGCAGGACCACCCACACCAGCCGTCCCGAGGTGAAGCGGTGACCACATCCGGCTTTCTCCGCGGTCCGCGGATCGACCCCCAGGGCATTTCGGGGAAGGAGACCGTCGCCGAGCTGGTCGACAACGCGTTTCTCGCCTACAACGCCGGACGGCTGCGGGAGGCGTGCCGCCTCTACAGCGACCGCATGCTCGCCGACAACGCCACCGTCGGGATGAGCTTGACCGGCGCCATGACGCCGGCGGGCCTCGGCATGAGCACGATCATCCCGTTGATGGAGGCGGGGTTTATCGACTGGATCGTCTCCACCGGCGCCAATCTCTATCACGACGCCCATTTCGGGCTCGGGCTCTCGATGCATCGCGGCACGCCGTTCGCCGACGACGTCGAACTGCGCGAGGAAGGCGTCGTGCGCATCTACGACATCTTCTTCCATTACGACGTGTTGCTCTCGACCGACGCCTACATCCGCGAAGTGTCGGCGCGGCCCGAGTTCCAGCGCTCCATGAGCACCGCCGAGTACCACTACCTGCTGGGCGGGTTCGTGCGCGAGCGCGAGAAAGCGCTCGGGTTGTCGCGGCGCTCCGTGCTGGCGGTGGCGCACGAGTGCGACGTGCCGATCTACACCTCCTCACCGGGAGACTCGTCGATCGGGATGAACGTCGCCGAGCAGGCGCTCGACGGTTCGCAGCTGCGCTTCGACGTCTCGGCGGATGTGAACGAGACATCGGCGATCGTGTTCGACGCCAAGACGCACGACGGCAAGAGCGGGGTGCTGCTGATCGGCGGAGGCAGCCCCAAGAATTTCGTGCTGCAGACCGAGCCGCAGATCCAGGAGGTGCTGGGGATCAGCGAGAAGGGCCACGACTACTATCTGCAGATGACCGATGCGCGCCCCGACACCGGCGGCCTCTCGGGCGCGACGCCGGCCGAAGCCGTGAGCTGGGGGAAGGTCGATCCCGATCAGCTCCCCGGGACCGTCGTGTGCTACCTCGACAACACCGTCGCGTTTCCGATTCTCGCCGCCTACGCCCTCGCTCGCCGCCAGCCCCGCCCCTTGAAGCGGCTCTACGACCGTCGCGGGGCGATGATGGACCAGCTGCGGCAGGCGTACCAGGCGTCGAGGGCGGAGCGCGACCAGCGCGCCGCGCGCGCGACCGGCGGCCGCGAGCGCTGAGTGGCGCGCCCCGTCGGCGGGTCCCGGGCGTATGCAGCGTACGCCCTCTTTCTGCTGACGCTGATCAATTTCTTCAACTACGCCGACCGCAACGTCGTGTTCGCGGTCTTCGAATCGATCAAGCACGATCTCGATCTGACCGATCAGCAGCTCGGCTGGATCGGCTCCGCCTACATCATCGTCCTTTCCCTTGCCGCCCTCCCGCTCGGGGTGCTCGGCGATCTGCGCACGCGGCGCGGCGTCATCGCCTGGGGTGTCGGCATCTGGAGCTTCTTCACGTCCCTCGGCGGTGCGGTGCGCGGGTTCTGGCAGCTGTTCTTCTGCCGGGCGATGGTGGGCGTCGGCGAGGCAGGGTACGGGTCCGCCTCTCAAGCGCTGATCGCCGAGTATTACAAGGAGCGCCGGCGCGCCTGGGCGCTCGGCATCTACTCGGTCGGCACCGCACTGGGTGGTGTCGCGGGCGTCTGGCTCGGCGGCGTGCTGGCCGAAGCCTACGGGTGGCGACTCGCGTTCCTGTGGCTCGGCGTTCCGGGATTCGGGCTCGCCGTCCTCGCTTCGCGGCTGCGCGAGCCGGAGCGGCGTCCTCCGACTCCCCTCGCGACCACGCTGCGCCGCTTCACCACGACGGGCTTGAAGCGAGCGCTGCGCTATGCCTACCCGCTCATCTGGCTCACCGCGTTCGGGACGGTCGTGAGCGGAATCTTGGCGCTGATCCGCGTCGTTCCCAACGAAATGACCGTGGCGGTGTTCGGCATGTTCGTCGGCGTGGGTGTGGCGTGGACGGTGGCGCGGCTCGTCCCGCTGGCGCTCGAGCAGGGGAGTCAGGCCACCGAGGTCGCCACCTCCGCCTTCGAGGAGTTTCTCGAAGCCTCGGCGGTGGTGTTGCGCGTGCCGACGCTCATCTGGGTGTTCCTGGGCGGTGCGCTGGTCACGTTCGCGGTGAACGGGCTGATCGCCTGGGCCGCGAGCTTCATGCACCGGGTGCACGGGTTCTCGGTCAGCGACATCGGACGCGAATTTGGCATCTACGGGCTCGCCGGCGGGATGGCCGGAGCCCTGATCGGTGGTCGCCTGGCAGACTGGTTGGCAACCAAATGGAAGGGCGCGCGCGTCGCGGTCGCTGGAGCGGGCTTCATCATCGGCGCCCCGATCGTGGTCGTCCTGATCCTGTCGCCCGGCCTGAAATTGTTCGTCCCCTGTGTCTTCGGCACATACTTCTTCTATACGTGGTACAATGGGCCGCTCTCGGCGGTGATCTTCGACGTGGTACCCGCGGCGGTACGGTCATCGGTGATGGGAGCGTTCCTGCTGTTCTCGCACCTCGCCGGGGACGCCGTGGCGCCGCCGCTGATCGGGTTTCTCTCCGATCGGCTGCAGTCGACCTGGCACCTTGCCGCGGACGACGCCCTGCGGCGCGCGATGCTCGTGTTGCCGGCTGTGGGACTCCTCGGGGGGGTGGTGATCCTGTTTGCGCTGCGCACGGTCGGACGGGACATGGCGCAGGTGAAACGGAGTGCCGCGTGAAGATCGCCGTGGTGTTCGACACGCCGCACCCCGACTGGGCTGACGAGGACTACCGCCGCGAGATGTCCGAGGCGAAGGTCGAGGAGGCGGAGTACGACGTCGCGCGCGCCCTGCTCCAGAACGACCACGAGGTGCGCTTCGTCGGCATCGTCGACGATGTGCGGCCGCTGATCAATCAGCTGACGGAGTTCGGGCCGTCGCTCGTCTTCAATTGCGCCGAAGGATTCCGGGGCAGCTCGCAGTACGAGTACGCCGTGGCCGCCGTGCTCGAAATGCACGGCTGGCGGCACACCGGCTGCACGCCGACGGGACTGCTCGTCGCCCGCAACAAGTCGATGAGCAAGAAGATCCTGAAGCACCATGGCATCCGGGTCCCGGAATTCGCCACGTTCCATCCCGGGGACCCGTTCCTGCGGCCGTCGACGCTGCGATTTCCGCTGATCGTGAAGCCGCTGCTCGAGGACGCGTCGGTGGGGATCGCGCAGTCGTCGGTGGTGAGCGAGGATGAGAGTCTCGCGGAGCGGGTCGCCTTCATCCACGAGAAGTTCCAGCAGGCGGCGATCGCCGAGGAGCTGATCGAAGGGCGTGAGCTGTACGCCGGGCTGATCGGCAACAACACGCTCGAGCTCCTGCCGGTGGTGGAGCTGCACTTCGGCAAACTCTCGAAGACGGAGCGGCGCATCGCGACCTACAAGGCCAAGTGGGATGAAGAGTACCGCGACCGTCACCATATTCGATCGGGGTTCGCGCGGCTGTCGGAAGCGCTGCGCGTGAAGATCCGGGACGCCTGCGAGACGGCGTTCCACGCGCTGTGGCTGCAGGACTACGGGCGCATCGATCTGCGGGTGACGCACGACCACGAGGTCTACGTGCTGGAGGCGAACCCCAATCCGTTCATCGCCTATGGTCATGAATTCGCCAACGCTGCGGAGAAGGCGGGCATGAGCTACCAGAAGTTCATCCAGCGTCTCGTGGATGAGGCCATGCGCCGATGAGCAACGCCTGGTCGACAGTGCGCAGCCTCATCACGCGCAAGCACCGCGAGATCCCGCGGCCGGAGCTGCGCTGCCCGCGCTGCCGCGCCGAGCTGCAGCGCTTCTGGTACCACTGTCCCAATTGCAGCAAGCAGCTGGTGTGGGGCGACACGCAGCTCGAGACCGGCGCCGAGTGTCGCTACTGCCGCTGGATCGTCTCCGACAGCTTTTCCTGGTGCCCGTGGTGCGGCCGCGATATCGCCGACCGCGACTCGAGCCCCGAGCCGCTGAAGCGCCCCAAGGGCTTCAAGTACGAGCGGCGCTGCCGCCGCTGCCACGGCGGCGTGCAGTACCCGATGCAGTGGTGTCCGTGGTGCAGCAAGGCGCAGTGGTGGAAGTACGACCGGTTCCAGAACCACTGCCCGCACTGCGACCGCGGCGTCGACGATTGGATGGCGACCTGCCCCTGGTGTGGCGAGGACGCCACCGGCGGCGATCTCATTCCCCGGGCCCTGCGGCGCGCGCGGCGCCTGCTGATTGTCTCCCGCATCCGCGACTGGCATTATCGCGTCGCGCTGCGGCCCGGCGTGTCGGGTGTCGCGCCGCGCGCCCCCAAGGTGATCGAGCTCGATCGCCGCTACGTCACCGGCAAGCGCCGCCGCGACGAGATCTCGTGGAACATGCTCACCGGCCTGCTCTTGCACGAGCTCGGCCACTCATTCCTCTATCATCACTGGGCTTGGACGCGCACCGGCCGCTTCCGCCGCACCTTCGGTGAGGTGCGTAAAGCCTACCGGGTGGCGGATGAGCACTGGGTGGACTTCGAGCGCCGCCGCATCGCGACGACGCTGACCGACTACGTCAGCGCGTACGCGGCGACGCACCCGCAGGAA
>CAZXKN010000031.1:0-6264 GCA_964641815.1 uncultured Gemmatimonadaceae bacterium
TCCGCGTCCGCGAGCACGGTGTACATCTCCCAGGGCACGCCGTCGCCGTCGCGCACCCAGAACTTGTCCGCCTTGGCATAGCAGCACGTGGTCCCCTGCTGCTGGAGCAGGTCGACGCCTTCCCGCTTGGTCCGCGCCATCTCCGACGCGACGTCGCCCGTGCCGGGGTAGCGGATGCCGAGGTGACTGAGCGTGCCCGGCTCGCCGCCGGTGTTGAGGGACAGGATCACCGGCGGGTCGGTGATCTCAAACTTCGCGTAGTCGTGCCGTACCTTCGCGGGCTCCTGGCCGAGCAGCTTCCGATACTTGGCAATGGCCGCGTCCAGGTCCTTCACGTACAACGCCACGTGGAACGTGTTGTGGGTCATGGGGGCATCCTCCTTCATCGACAGATGTCGATAGTCTTGCACAACGCATCGACTCATGTCAATATCTACGCATGCCGATGAAATCGAAGGTGTCCCGCTGCTGTACCTCGCTGCTCCGGACACGCCTCGGGCGAGATGACGCCGAGGCCCTGGCGATGGCCTTCAAGGCGATTGCCGATCCAGGGCGCCTCCGGCTGCTCAGCTTCATCGCAGGACAGCCGGGCGTCGAGGCGTGCGTTTGCCATCTGATCGGGCCGCTCGGGCTGGCGCAGCCGACCGTCAGTCACCACCTGAAGGTACTCACCGAAGCGGGTCTGCTGGCGCGCGAGCGTCGCGGCACGTGGATGTTCTATCGTCTCGTACCCGAGCGTGTAGAAACCCTTCGGGAGGCGTTGGCGTTGCCCGCAGAGAAGCCGATGGCGAAGCGGTCAGCATGACCCTCGGCCGTCGTATCACCGCCGAGGCCAGCGGGACGGCACTCCTCCTCGCCGCCGTCGTCGGGTCGGGGATCATGGGCGAGCGACTCGCCAGCGGCAACGTAGCCATCGCGCTGCTTGCCAACACGATGGCAACGGGTGCCGCGCTCGTTGCCCTGATCCTCGCCTTCGGTCCGATCTCCGGCGCGCACCTCAATCCGGCGGTCACGTTCGCGGACGCCGCCCAGGGTGGGCTGCCGTGGCGCGATGTCCCGGGCTATGTGGTCGCGCAGTTCGCCGGGGCGGTCGTCGGTGTGGCGACGGCCAATCTCATGTTCAGTGAGCCGATATTCGCGTTCTCCCAGCACGCCCGGCACGGAGGCGCACAGATGCTCAGCGAGTTCGTTGCGACCTTCGGGCTCCTGTCCGTGGTGTGGGGTTGCGCGCGCCTCCGGTCAGCAGTCGTCGTGCCGTTCGCCGTGGGTGCGTACATCAGCGCCGCTTACTGGTTCACCGCGTCCACGTCGTTCGCCAACCCAGCCGTCACCATCGCCCGCGCACTGACGGACACGTTCGCGGGCATCCGCCCTACCGACGTGCCCGCCTTCATCCTGGCGCAGCTGCTCGGCGCGGGTGCGGCCACAGCCCTTTTCCGGTGGCTCTTGCCGTCACGTCCAGCGTTGGTCGTCTTCTCAGACGAAGGCGAACGCATCGTTCACGTCGGAGGGCAGTCGTGAACACGATTCTCTTCGCCTGCGTCCACAATGCGGGCCGGTCGCAGATGGCGGCGGCTTTCCTCAACGCCCTGGCCGACCCTGCCAAGGCTCGCGCGATCTCGGCGGGTACGCACCCTGGCGAGTCGGTACATCCTGAGGTCGTCGATGCCATGCGTGAGCTCGGCATCGACCTAAGCGCCGTGCGTCCCCGTCGTCTCACGCCCGAGCTCGCTGCCCAGGCGTCGGTCTTGATCACGATGGGGTGCGGCGAGGCGTGCCCGTTCGTACCCGGCGTACAACGGGAAGATTGGAACCTCGCTGACCCCCACGCGATGCCGCTCGAGCGCGTGCGGGCGATCCGCGACGAGATTCGCGAGCGCGTAGAACGCTTCGTCGGTGGACGAGGCTGGCTGAGGGAAGGTTCCTAGCCGAGAAAGGCGACGAGGCGATCACCACGCGAAAAAGGAGTGAGCGATGACTACGAGCACAGAGCAAGATGCAGACGCAATCCACCGAATCGTCCGCGAGCGGTACGCCCAGATCGCGCGCGAAGGGAAGGCGATTCCGGAAGCGACGTGCTGCGGACCGAATCCGGCTGAGGTTGCCCCCCGCCTGGGCTACAAAGACGCGGACATCGCGGCGGTGCCCGAAGGGGCCAATCTCGGCGTCGGTTGTGGCGCTCCGCTCGGCCATGCGGCGTTGCGATCAGGCGAAACGGTACTCGACCTCGGGTCAGGGGCGGGATTCGACGTGTTCCTGGCGGCCCGCGAGGTCGGTGACGCGGGTCGCGTGATCGGCATCGACATGACCACGGAAATGCTGGAGCGCGCCCGGCGAAATTCCGCTGTTGCTGGCTATCCCAACGTCGAGTTCCGCGAGGGCCGCATCGAGGCGCTCCCCGTCGAGGACGCCTCCGTCGATCTCGTCATCTCGAACTGCGTGATCAATCTCGTGCCGGACAAAGCGGCCGTGTACCGCGAGGTCGCCCGAGTCCTCCGACCGGGTGGTCGCGTGGTGGTCAGCGACATCGTACTCGACGCCCCGCTTCCCGAGGCGGTCGCCGGCAGTGTCGCGGCGCTCACGGGCTGTGTCGCGGGGGCGGCGATGCGCGCGGACTACCTTCGCACGATTCGTGACGCCGGACTCCACAACATCGAGGTGCTCGCTGACAAGTCGTTCGGGGAGATGGCGCTGACGATGGTTCCCGATTCGCTTCTCCGGACGATGGAGTCGGCGGGAGTGGATGTTCCGGCGGTCGCGCGTACCGTGCGGTCGATTACGGTTCGCGCATGGAAGCCGCTGGCTCCCCTCTGCTCTGCCTGAGATGATTGGACCTCCACGGTAGTGCTGCACGATGTCGGTTCCTGCCGATCATCCTTTGATTTCGCGTGGAGTTCTCACGTGATTGGCGGGTTCAAGTCCCCCTCCTCGCTTTCCGGATTCGCGAATTTCCAAGGCTTTCTACTGATTGGGCCCGGGTCGGCCTTTTGGGCTTACCTCCGAGAGTCAGCGCGGAGTCCGTCAGCGCCACGGTCTTGTTTCTGGGGATCGTCACACGCGTCAACCGCGTCGAACATTGGAAAGCGGGACGGTCAGGGACGGTCGGGAATCCGCGACCGTCCCTCCGCGCATGCTCAACGCGGCGCGCAGTTACGGTCCCTGCGGGGACGGTCGGGACGGTCGATGCATATGAGCAAGGAAGGTACAGAAGAGCGGTGTGCATGGGTGTGCATGCATAGCCGCCGACAGGTGCGGTCAAACGCGGCGCATGCGAGCGAGAGCGCCTGATTCTGTGCGGGTTTGTCGGTGCGTGACGGCGTGCGCTGAGATTCAGGATCCTGTGGGCTAAACACCCGTGGGGGTTCAAGTCCCCCCTTTCGCACTTCGCCGGCACCGAAATTACTCACCTTTTTCGAAATTGTGTCCGTCGGATCCGTTGACCGGGCACAATCTGCCCCGCCAAACAAGCTCGGGGCGAGTGCCGCGAACCGGCGCAGCTCGCTCTCGCCATCAGTCGGCATCCACTTCCCGTAGTGGCGGCGCAAGGTCGCGTAGCTAACGCCCGTCTGGTGCTCCAGCCACGCGATCTTGACACCAGCCTGAAGCGCCGTGGTGACGTACGTGTCCTTCGTGGAGTAGAGCCCACGCACGCGGATGCCGAGGGCGCGCTGACAGGCGTACCAGTGCGGCAGGAGCGAGTTCGGCTCAACCGGCTGCCCGCACGTGTTGGTGAAGACGGGGATGTCGGGCGTCACGTGCAACGGTTGGAGGCGCTCTAAGAGATGGACCGCTTCGGGGAATAGCTCCACCGTGCGCCGCGAGCTGTCCGTCTTGGGATCGCCGTATTCCCAGAGGTGACGCGAGCGCCGCACGTGAAGGCGAGCGCGGTCGAGGTCGATGTCCTGCCACTGAAGGCCGGCCGCTTCCGAAGGCCGCAGACCCGCCCAGAACAGCACGTGCAGGAAGACGTGGTAGCCGGGGTGCGGCCGGCGGCGAGGGCCGCCGCGAGCGCGACCGGCGTGGAAGCTGAACTGGCGGCAGGCGAACCAATCGAGGATGCGCGTACGCTCCTCACGTGTGAAGGGGTCGGGTTCTGGCGTTTTCGGCTTCGGCCATTTGAGGCCGGCGAACGGATCGCGCGTCACAATGCCATCGACGATCGCCTGCCGCACCATCGCCCGAAAGCTGCCCGCGAGGATGTTCTTCACGTAGCGGACCGACAAGTTCCGCGACAGCAACTCCAGCTGCGCCCCGCGCACGTCGCGGGGTTTCAATTCGGAGAGGAGCAGGTCACCGAGGAGTGGCAGCACGTAGCGGCCAATGTGACGGCGGTAATCGCGTGCCTGCGCCTTGCGCACGAGAGGCGGCGCTTGCTGGGCGATCCAATCGGCATAGTAGGCCCCAGTCGTCGGCCCCACTGCTGGACACAACACAGGCTCGGCGGACCCCGCCTGGATGCTCTCGGCGATGATGGGTAACGGGTCCTTGCTGGCCCTGATGCACTTGCCGACCAGCTCAGCGAGCGGCTGGAGCTCCTTTCGATGGTCGGGCGTGTCGGCGAGCCCCGTGGCCGCGGACTTCGGCTTGCCCTGCCACCGGAAGCGTAGCCGCAGCGAGCCATCTCCCCGCGCTCCAATCGAGCAGCCGATGTAGTCCCGCCGCCTTCTCGACATCAGGCGCCGACCTGCAGCCATCCCACGCGCCTACCCATCGAGCAACCGACGGAGTCCGACTGTTGCCTTCGTGAGATCGAGGAGAGAGCCTCGCGGCCCGGGGCGCCTCGCGGTGGCGCCGCCTGCACCCTCGATGAGCGCGACGATCGCGCTCCACTTGAAGATCACCTGCGTCCGCGGTCCCAGCGGTTGGAAGTAGTGCACGTCGCGTTCAAGAATGCCACGCTTCATCATCTTCTCGATCGCCGCCACGCTCCACGGCGTGATGGCCGCCAGCTGCGCAGCCGACAGATACTCTCCTGGCGACGATAGCGCGGGCCGAACGGCGAGGCGACCGGGGTGGGCAGCGAGCATGCGAGCATCACTCTAGCAGCGGTGTTACCCGTGGTCAACGACTTGCGTGTAACACCTACGTGGCCTACAAGTGCCCCATGCGTGTAACGGCCCGCGAACAAGACCTCATCGCCCGGCTCCTCGAGTTCGCCAACTGGAAGACGATCGCCACCACCGCCCAGGTGGAGCGGCACTTCATGGCAGCGCCTCTGGTCGCCACGACCGGCGGCACGTTCCAAGTCATCGAGCCCGCCAACGTCGTGGCGTACCGCCAGGATCAGGATGCGATCCGGTGCGCCCTGCAAACGGTCGTCCGCGGCGGGGAGACGGGGCGGCAGCGGGTAGGGGCGTTGGCCGCCTACATGCTCGGCGAAGTGATCGACGCCCGTCTCGTGCTCGATACGGCGCGGCGGATTCGGACGCGCTTTCGGCTCAACGGGGTACTCGCCTGCTGCTGGCTCGCGATCGCGCTGCTCCTCGACGCCGAGCGCGGGCTGGTACACCGTCTCGGGCAGTGCGGCAAGCCGGGCTGCGGGAAGTTCAACCTCACCTTCAGCGGGCGCCCCCGACGGCATTGCCCCGGCCACCTGGACGCGGCACGCAACGCGACCGCAGCCCAGCGGGTGGCGCGATGGCGGCAGAAGCACCGGCATCGGACCGGCACCTACCCTCGCGATCACGTTCGATCCAACGTCCCACCGCGAGCATAGCCCTCCTATCAGCCTACTACTCCCTCCCAATCCTCAATCCCAATCCCAGGGGAGGAAGTGTCCAGACCGGGGATTTCGACGTTATCGCGACGCCGGCTCGGCGACGCGGCGCGCGCTGCGCTCGCCCCCGCGCAAGCCGGGCGAGGCCGCGAGCATCCGACCCGGCATTGTTGGGAGCACGCTAACTAACTTACCCCCACCGGTGCTCCCTCGCGCTTCTGCCGTGCTCCCCCTGGCCCATAGGCGTCTGAGCTGCCGATGTAGACGACGTTGTCGCTGGCGTCACCCATCTCGCACACACCCGGATCGTCCCTGTCCGACTCCACCGTGGCGCGGCTGAAATGCCACCAAGGCGCTGCAGTGAGGGGCATGTATTCTCCTCCTTTGGAGGTGTTTCCTAAGCGAGTCTAGTGTCCCGAGTCCGAAGTTCGTTGAATACTAATTGCGGTCGTTCGTCTCCTGCTATGAGGAGGGGACGGCATGGCGGGCGGACGGCCGAAGGCGGCGTTGGTGGTGACGGACACCGAGCGGGAGACGTTGGAGCAGTG
>CAZXKN010000032.1:0-18726 GCA_964641815.1 uncultured Gemmatimonadaceae bacterium
GAGGCGGCAGGCCCCGTACCAGACGGCGAGCCAGAAGGCCTGCGCGACGAATCCCTGCAGCAGGGCCGCCGAGCCGGTTACGGCACCGGTCAGGACCTCGACCGGAAACGCGAGCATCGGCCGGAACCAGAGCACCGACGCAAGATGTGCGATCGGCGGGGGCAAGAGCGCCAGCGGGGCGATGCGGCCGGCGAGAAACATCGCGATCCCCGCGTGCAGCTCCATGATGGCCGTGGCGCGGGTGGTCCAGAACGCCAGGAGGCCCGTCGTGAAGCTGATGAGGAACCGCAGGCCCGCGGCGAACAGGACCGCCACCGCGGTCAGCGCCCAGCGGGCGGGATCGAATGGCAGCCGTACCGCGGGCCATACCGCCCCGACGACGAGCCACACCACGATGATGATCGAGCCGCTGCGCGCCTTGTACGCGATGTTGTCGGCGGTGGCCTCGTGCGCCGGATGCAGCGGCCGCGCCAACCGGAAATTCAATTCGCCGTTGCGGATCCATCCGTCCAGATACCACGAATCCCACGCGATCGTGAGCTGATTGACGAGCATCATCGCGAAGAAGTAGCGCGCGAAGTCGGCGCGGGCGTAGCCGTCGACGTCGCCCGCACCGGCAATCGCCCACCAGATCCCGAGCGCGATCGCCGGCTCGGTCACGCCCCACAGCACCCACAGGAGGATCGATGCCCGGTACTGCAGGTCGATGAGCCACGCGTTGCGGATCAACGCGCCGTAGCGCCGCGCCCAGGCCGCT
Source organism: uncultured Gemmatimonadaceae bacterium (assembly GCA_964641815.1). Lineage (GTDB taxonomy): Bacteria > Gemmatimonadota > Gemmatimonadetes > Gemmatimonadales > GWC2-71-9 > DASTHG01. The sequence continues at coordinate 758 of CAZXKN010000032.1, forward strand.
GCGGCGCTCACTCCGACTCCCCTCCTTCAGCGAACGCCAGCCGGATCACCTCTTCGATCGGCGGATCCGCGATCGAGAGGTCGGCAACGGGGAGGCCGGCCAGCAGGCGCGCGCTGGTGGCGGCCGCGGTCTCGCGCGGGACGTCGAGCACCGCGTTGGGAAACCGGAAGCTGTGCACGGTGCCGAACGCCGCCAGCGATTCCTGGCGGACCGGCCCCCCCAGCACCAGCTCGAGCCGCTTGGTCGGCGCGATGCGCGCCACCAGTGCGTCGAGCGCGCCGTCGTACAGGAGCCGGCCGCGGTTGATCATGATGACGCGGGACGCGAGCGCGGTGACATCCTGCATGTAATGCGACGTGAGCAGGATCGCGGCGCCGTGGCGGTCGCGGTAGGCGCCGAGGAAGCGGCGAATCGCGTCCTGGGCGCTGACGTCGAGTCCCAGCGTCGGCTCGTCGAGAAACAGGATCGGCGGCCGGTGCAGCAGGGCCGCGGCGAGCTCGCATTTCATGCGCTCGCCGAGCGAGAGCTGGCGTACCGGCTTGTCGACGACGGCGGCGAGTCCCAGCAGGTCCACCAGCTCGGCCAGGCGCTCGCGAAAATCGCGCTCGGCAATGTCGTAGATCGCGCGATTGAGGAGAAACGTCTCTTCGGCGGGGAGATCCCACACGAGCTGTTGGCGGTTGCCGAGCACCAGCGCGATGCGGCGCTTGAAGGCCGCGCCGCCCGACCAGGGCTCGAATCCCGCGACCCGGACCTGCCCGCTCGTGGGATAGAGCAGCCCCGCGAGCATTTTGAGCGTGGTGGTCTTGCCGGCGCCGTTGGGGCCGAGAAACGCGACGATCTCGCCCGGGACGATCTCGAAGCTGACCTCGCGCACCGCCTGCACTGCGCGGTAGCGAGGGCGGACCAGCGCCCGCACCGCGCCAGCCAGTCCCGGGTCGCGGACTTTGACGCGAAATGTCTTCGAGAGCGACTGTGCGATGATCGCCGGCGGCATTGGCTGGGAATCTAAAACCCCGGGCCGTCGGCCCGGGGTTACACCTACGCCGTCCGGATCGCCCGCTCCTCGGAGATCCCGGTCACCCGCTCGTAGACCGCGAGCTCGCGCCGCGCCACGATCGGCCACGCGAACTCGGCGGCGCGGTCGAGCCCGGCCCGCTGCATCGCCGAGCGCCGTTCCACATCGGCGACGAGGCCGGTCACCGTGTCCGCCCACACCGCGGGGCGCTGATCGGTGAGGAACACCGCTTCGCGGCCGTCGCGAACGACCGAGCGGAAGCCGACGTTGTCCGCCAGCACCATCGGCGTGCCGCACGCCATCGATTCGAGCAGGGTCACTCCGAACGACGCGCGGGTCGTCGGGCACAGATACAGGTCGGCCGCTGCATACAGCAACGGTCGCTCGTGGAACACCCGGCCGACGAACCGCACACGCCCACCCGTCCCGAGTCCCAGGCCACGGGCGCGCCGCTCATAATGGCCGCGCCACGGACCGTCGCCCGCCACGGTGAGGACGGCGTTCGGGAAGCGCCGCAGAATCTGCGGCATCGCTTCGAGCAGCACATTGAGGCCGTTGCGGGGCTCGAGCCGCCCGAGGAACAGGAGGCGCGGGCCGCGGCGCAGCGCGTCGATGGGACGACGGCCGTTGGGCTGGAAGAAGGTCGTGTTGACGCCGTTCGGGATGACCTCCCAATTGGCGTGTACGTAGCGCGACATCGCTTCGATGACGGGCGTGCTGACCGCGATCGTGGCGGCATGGCGGTCGAGGAGCCGCTGGAAGATCGGCGCGAACACCCGCAAGCCGACGGAACGCGGGAACCACGAATGGAACGTGGCGACGACGGGGATCCCCACCTTCCACGCCGCCAGCGGCGCGACGACGCCGAAGGTCGGCGCGAGACCGCCGTGTACGTGGACCACGTCGTAGCGCTCAGCGCGGAACAGCTCCTCGAGCTGCCGCTGCAGCCGCCATCCGACGGTGATCCGCGCGACGCCGCCGTTGCTGTAGATGACGAGACTCGTCCCGACGCGGCGCACGAACGGCGCGTCGGCGTTGGCCTCGCGCATCCTGGCCGTGATCACGTGGACGTGATGTCCCCAGGCGATCAGCTGCAGTGCGAGGTTGTGAACGTGCTCCGGGACGCCGCCGAGTTGGGGATAGTAGTCTTCAGCGATGAGGGCGATTCGCATCGATCAAGTCCAACGAGGATTTCGACCCCACGAGATGCTCGATCCGATCGACCACCACGTCGGGCCGTTCCTCTTGAAGGAAGTGGCCGGCACCCGGCACGCTGTCCAGTGTGAAATCCGGCAGCGTGCGCTGCAACAAGACCACCTCTTTCGCTCCCACGTCACCATCGTGCGGTGTCCCGCCCACCAACAACAAAACCGGACAAGTGATCTCCACGAGGTGCGGGGCGAGCTTCTCGGGCTCAGGCGACGACGCCATAGCGAGATACGCCTTTAAGGTTGCGGTCAGGTTCACGGCTGCCGGCGCGGTATAGCCCGTCACGACGTCCTCGGTCACCCAGCTCTTGTCGCCGGAGGAGTCCAGCAGAACGTGATGAATCTTCCAGCGGATCAGCTTCACTCCGCCGAGCAGCTTGATCCACGGCGCAAAGCGCAGGGCCGAACGAAACGACGGCGTCACGGCGCTCTCGGTCGGCCCCCCTTCGATCGACAACACTCCTTCCACCAGACTGGGCCGGTGCAGCGCCAGCCGCATCGCGATCGAGCCGCCGTTCGAATGCGCCACCACCAACGCCCGCGGGACGCCGAGCGAATCGAGCGCCATGCCGATGCGCCGCGCCTGTGCGGTGAGCGAATAGTCCCCCTTCTCGGGACGGGAGGAGCCGCCGATGCCGAGCGGCTCGATCACGAGCGTGTGGTATCCGGCCGCATTCAGGGCGGGAGTGACTTTGCGGAACGTGAAGGCGGAGCCGAAGAACCCGGGGATCAGCACCACCGCAGGGCCGCTCGCCGGGCCCGCGGCGACGACGTGCAGCGATTCCTTCGGCGCGACGGGAATGGTCAGGCTGTGCGCGCTGTCGGTCGCCAGCGCGGTGAGCAGCTGCAGCACCAGCACGGGAGTCGCCTTTCTAGTCCGGCAGCGCCGCCGCGCGGGAAGCAACCGTATCGAGGTCACCGCCCAGGGCATCCATCTTGAGCTGAAACCGGAAGTCGATCAGCTGCAACCCCACCACGTACGCGGCGAGGTTGACGCCGAAGATCACGAGCAACACCGTGTGATAGGGCACCCACAGCCCGAAGTACAAGGCGAAGCGCTTCACCCCGGGATCGAGCTTCGAGCGATCGGTGATGGTCCAGTTGAGCAGAATCGCGATCATCGCGAGCGCCGCGAGCTTCCAGGCGACGAACCGGCCGAGCACCAGTCCGGCGAACACCACCGCCTCCGATGCGCGGTCGAGCCGGTCGTCGAGCCGCTTGCCGGCGGGGGAGACGAGGTTGAACTCGCGCGCGATGCCCCCGTCCAGCCCGTCGAGCACCTGGCCGACGGCGAGCAGCACGAGGCCCGCGCCGAGCCGCCCGGCGGCGAGCAGCGCCGCAGCCGCCGCGCTCGCGCCGAACGCCGCCCATGTGATCTGGTTGGGCGTGAGCCCGAGCCCGCGATGCAGCAGCCGGAGCACCGGCCGCAGCACGCGGTCTAACGCCGTGCCAAGTACAGGTAGAGACTCAAACATGCGAACACGGTGAAGGCGACGATTTCCTTCGACTTGTCGGAGAACTGCAGCAGCCAGCCGCGCGTCACCCAGGTGGAGTACGGGTAGAACGGCATCTTCTCGAAGCTGACGCTGTAATCCATCGCGATGTGGACGGCGAGGAACAGCACCGGGACGATCGTGCCGAGCAGCCAGGAGAGCGGCGCCACCCACAGCAACGCGACGGGCTCCTGCAGCGACGAACGCCAGTAGTAGCCGAGGCGGCGCTTCCAGCCCACCGCCTTCAGATAGAAGGGCGCCTTGAAGGCGTGGTCGATGTCGACGCCGACGCCGAAGGCGTAGGCCAGCGCCGCCTCCGAGCCGTGCAGGCCGAGCGCCTGCACGCCGAGCGCCGTGACGAGCACGTGCGTGACGGTCGTCATGCCTGCTGCTCCTCTACTCCCGGAGGTGCGGCCACGGTCGCGGGGCGGGCGAACCACACCAGCACGAGGCCGAGGGCGATCCACGCGAGGTCGCGCACGCGGTCCACGAGACCGGCGTAGACGCCGAGCTTGCCCGGAATCCCGAACAACCGGAACAGCAGGAACAGGCCGCCTTCTTTCGAGCCGACCTCGTAGGGGAAGAAGAACAGCAGGTTGGTGATCAGGCCGCCGAGGATCGTGATCACGAACGCCACGATGAAGGAGACGTGCTGGCCCAGGCTCACGAGAATCAGATAGTACTCGAGCGCCAGCACCCAGCGGCTCACGTACTCGAGTCCCAGCGCCTGCCAGAAGCGCCGCGGCGTGCGATGGTAGAAATCGGACACCTGGCGGTCGATTTCGATCAATGCCGGCCGCCGATCCTCGAGCCGATGGCCCAGCCGGCGCAGCAGCGGAACACGCTGCAGCAGGTTGAGGGTCCGGGTAAGCAAGTCGCGCCGGTGACCGGCGAGAATCACGACGATCAGCGCGCCGGAGACCAGCATGGCGCCGGCGAGCAGCGCGTCGAGCCCCATGGCGGCTGGAAGCAATACCAGCGCGATCGCCAAAGCCGTCACCCAGCCGAACATGAAGCTCAGCGTGCGCAGCACGTTGTGGATCAGCACCGAGCCGGCCGCCTTGCGGATGCCCACGACGCGGCCCGCCGCGCCGACGCGGAACGGCTCACCGCCGAAATTCAGCATCGGGGTCAGGAAATTGAGCGCGAAGCTGCTCGCCAACAGCGCGTAGGCGCGCCAGAACGAGATCGTCGGGCCGTTCTCACCTGGCCCAAGAATCACGCGCCAGGCGGCGGTATTGCAGACGTACACGAGGCCGTACGATGCGAAGATCACGGGGAACATCGGGCCGGTGTGCCGCGCTTCGGCGACCAGGGCACCGAACCCGACGCGGTGGATCAGGTACGCCAGCACCGCGGCGCCGACGAGGAAGCACAACAGCAGCGTCCGACGCTTCACGCGTCCTCGGGGAAGCGCTGGATGCACCCGGTGCGGGCGGCGGTGTAGGCCAGCTCGAGCACCGTCGCGACCTTGCGGATGTCGGCGATCGCCTCGGCGCGCACGCCGTTGTCCATGGCGCGCGCGAACGACGCGAACAGCTCGGCGAACCACTCGTGGTAGGCGGCCTTGCTGGTCGCGGCGGCGACGTCCCGTCGCTCCACCTGTGCGCCGCGCTGCAATACGAGCTCGGCGCCGTTCCAATCGATCGCGCCGGACTCTCCCACGAAGCGCACGCGGTTCTCGCGCCCGACGCCGGCCCAGGTGAGCAGCATCGTGGCGAGGCGGCCGGGATACTCGAGCTGGATCGTCGCCGTATCCTCGACGTCGTAGGCGGTGTGGCGCAGATGACCGGTCCACGCGCTCACGGCGCGCGGCGTGCCGGCGATGTCGAGCAGCTGATAAATGAGATGCGTGCCGTGGTCGAGCAATACGCCGCCCAGGCTCTTGGCGCTGCGCCCGCGCCAGGGGACGGCGTCGCGCAGCACGCCGGGATCGGCGGCCGGCCGATGGACCGTCCATTCCGCCAGGTGCCAGCGGCCGATCGCGCCGCTCGAAAGCCACTCGATCACCTGCCGCCAGACGGGATTGAAGCGGTACTGGTGGCACGCCATCACGACGCGACGCGCCCGGGCTGCCGCGGCGGCCAGGGTATCGGCCTCGCGCCGCGTGGTCGCGACCGGTTTTTCGCACAACACGTGATAGCCGCGCGCCAGACCCCACAGAGCCAGCTCCAGGTGGGTCGCCGTCGGAGTGCAGATGTCGATGAAGTCGATCGGTCCCAGGGCGTCGACGCCGTCCTGGTCGACGAGCGGCAGATCGGCGAACGGCGCGACCGGCGCGGCATCCATCACGCCCACGATGTGGAGGCGGCGCACCGCGGCGTGCGATTGGTAGGCGGGGAGGTGCGCCCCTCGCGCGACGCCTCCTGCCCCGACGACGATTCCGCGATACTGGCGCGGCTCAGCGGATACGCGCGTAGCCATCGGCCGGACCACCGGCCTCACCGAGCAACGCGGCGGCCTGCGTTTCCTGCGTGAGAATGATGCCGGCGAGCACGACGTTCAGCGCAGTCGCGGTGATCCAGGGGAACAGCGCCGCCCGGGCCTCGACGGCGGCCAGGGCGAGCAGCGCGAAGCGAAAGTTCTGGCCGAGCCACGCGCACCACCACAGCAGCGGCCGCAGCCGCTGCGTGTACGCCTCGTCGACCGCACCGGACACCTGCCCCGCGCGTACCGCGCGCACCAGCCGCACCGTGCGGGGGAACAGGAACGCCTGTCGTCGCACGTAGTCGCGGTACAGCCGCGCGCCGAATCGGGACATGCCGGACTGGCCGCCCGCGGGTGCGTCTTCGGGGAGGTCGAGCTCACCGCCTTCGCCTTCGGCGACCTCGAGAAACGCGTTGCGCACGAAGTCGACCGCCGCGCTTTGCAGCGAGTGGCTCCACCCCGCGATGGCCATCAGCAGCACGGCGCTCCACCCCCAGTCCGCGTTCAGCAGCCGGACGAGGAGATGTCCGTAGAGGCTGATGAAGCGCACGCTGTCGCCGGAGCCGTCGAGCAGCCGTCCCAGCCGGCTCGACGTGCCGCGCATGCGGGCGAGCTGGCCGTCGGCGCTGTCGAAGACGTCGGAGACGATGAACAGCGCCACGCCGACGAGGTTGACGGTGCGGCTGTTGTAATAGAAGAGATGGCCCGCCAGCACACCGACGAGCATCCCCCACACGGTCACCTGATTGGGGGTGACGGCGGTCGGCGCGAGGGCGCGCGCGAGACGCAGACCGGCCGGGCGGAAGAACCGCAGGTCGATCCACTCCTCGATGGCTTCGCCTTTATGCGCTAATGCGTTGGGCAGTGTCACGCAGAACCTCGCGCATCGTGGCCAGCGCTTCCATGGCCTGCTCCTCGCCGATGACGAGCGGCGGGTTGATACGCACTTCAGGGTTGTAGATCATGGCGATCACGCCGCGCTCCAGGAGATCGTGGAAGATGCGGCGGGTGACCGTCTTGTCGAGCAGCGTTCGGGTCCCGGGCTTCACGAGGTCGAACCCGAGCATCAGGCCGCGGCCGCGCACGTCGCTCACGATCGGAATCGTCTCTTCCCAGCGCTGCATCTCGGCGAGCATCGTCTCGCCCAGCCGCCGCGAGTGCTCGACCAGCCCGTCTGCGATGATCGTTTCGACGGTGACGCGGGCGGCGGCGGACGCGAGCGGGTTGCCGCCGTAGCTCGACGAGCTGCCGCTCGGGTTGGCGAACGGCTTGGCGAACGCGATCGACTCCTTCATGATGATCCCGGTCATCGGGAAGCCGCCGCCGAAGCCCTTGCCGATCGTAATCACGTCGGGCACGATGCCTTCGTGCTCGACGGCGAACATCGTGCCGGTGCGGCCGAACCCCGTGATCATCTCGTCGCAGATCAAGAGCGCCCCGAGCTCGTCGGCGGTGCGCCGCAGCACCTTCAGGTAGCCGGGCGGGGGCACGATGTTGCCGGCGGTGCCCTGGATCGGCTCCACGATGATGGCCGCGATGTCGTTGCTCGTCTCGACCGCGATCTTCTGCTTCAGGAACTGGACGCAGTGCCACTCGCACGACGGGAACGTCTTGTCGAACGCGCAGCGGGCGCAGCCGGCGTACGGCGTGGAATAGGCGCCGGGATGCAGCGGCCCGAGCCCGTGCTTGAACGAGCTGCCGAGCAGCGGCAGCACGCCGCGCGTCTTGCCGTGGAAGCCGCCCCAGAACCCGATCACTTCGCGCCGGCCGGTCTGCGACTGCGCGAGCCGCAACGCCGCCTCCACTGCCTCGGCGCCGCTCGAATAGAATTGCGTGCGGTTGAGATCGCCCGGCGCGAGGTGCGCCAGCAGCTTCACCAGGGCGGCCCGGTTCTCGGTCGTGAAACTGCCGACGTGCACACGCTCGAGCTGGCGCTGCATCGCGGCGATGTAGCGCGGGTGCGCGTAGCCGAGGCTCGCCACCGCCACGCCGGCGAGCAGATCGATATAGCGGTTGCCGTCGACGTCCCACAGCACCGCTCCTTCGCCGCGATCGATCGAGAGGCGGCTGAACAGCGCCACGCTCTGGGTGCCGGGTGCCAGATGCTCGGCCTCCGCGTCGAACAGACTCTGGGAACGCGGCCCCGGCACCTGCAGCAAACGGTCAATCGCGGTCATGACTTCGCTCGCATGCGATCCACCACGTACCCGGCGATCGCGTCGGCCGCCGCATCGCGGAACGGCGCGAAGCTGGGCCAGTCATTGATGTCGATCAGCACGGGCCGATCGGGCTCGGGAAACGCTACGTCTCCCCCGAACACTTCGAGACCGAGCAGCGCCGCCGCCTCGAACGCCAGCGCGCGCAAGCGGTCGCCGTCGAGCTCGGGTGGAGCGGCCGCATCGGCGGCGCCCCCATCCGCCCGGTAATAGCGGAAGAAGCGCCCGTCCGCCACTCCATAGAACTTCACGACCGGGCCCTCGACGTGCTCCTGCACCGCCACCCACGGTATGGCACGCGCCGTAAAGGCCGTCATCGCTGCCGCCAGGCCGGACCGGGTCGTCGCCACCACGTCTTCGGGGCGCTCCGCATGCACGTCGCCCCGTTTCACCCACAGGCGCCGACCGTCGCTGCCGAGCGACGCGAGATGGACGTCCGTGGCCACGGTCGCCGAGCTCGGCACGACGACGGTGCGGGGAAACGCGATGCGGCTGCCGGCGAGCTGCCGCACCAGGCGATGGCGGTGGCAGTTGAGCACGCTGGAGGGACGGTTCAGCACGACCGCCCCGTCCAGCTCGAGCGGCATGAGCCGCTCCGAAGCGAGCGGGCCCTGGCACATGTTGAGGTAGAGCGGCACCGCGGGGAGGCGGCCCTGCTCGATGTCGGCTTCGCTCACCGCCGTGACGCGCCAGCCGCGGGACGTCAGATGCCCCACCGTCCCGTCGAGAATCGCCGTGTCGTTGGAGCGATGCTGCATCGGGGAGTAGCTGGGACTGCGATAGATGGCCACGAAGTCGGTCATCGAGGTCGTGCTCACGCGCACCGCCGGATCAGAGCTCGGGCGAGGCCAGCCACGCGTTCGCGAGGCTCAGATCCACTGCCCGGTCGAGGTCGATGATACGCGGCACGTCAATCGTAGCAACACGCACCTGCCGTTGCCGCACGAGCCAGTCGAGAAAACCGCGCATCCGTGACACGCCCAGCCGCAACGCCTCTTCGGCGAGGGGCCGGACAGCCGGCCCGAGCGCGTACACCCCGCCAGTGACGCAGGGGGCAGCGCCGGGGGCTTGCTCGAACGCCACCACGTCCCCGGTGGCCGTCCGCGTCACGTACAAGCCAGACTTGTCATTGACGAAACTCGTCACAGCCAGCACGACGAAAGCTCCCTCGGCTAACCTTGCCGCAGCCTGTCGCGCCACCGCGGACCAGTCGTCGTGGCGCATGACTGTGTCGACCATGCTACACAACACCGCACCAGCCGGCGCGGCCTGCAGCCCCGCGACGAAGGTGTGCAGCGACGTCGCTGTGTGGCAGGGCACTACGCGGAACGGCACCGCGAAGTGCCACGACGAGAGGGCGGCGACGAGGCCCGGCGCGTCGTCGCGGGCAGCGCAGGTCAACGTCTCGCATCCCACTCGGACGAGTGCGTCGAGCACCCGCCAGGCCTGCGGTTGGCCGCCGATGGGCACGAGCGCCTTCGTCTCGGGAACGCCGTCGGCGCGCATGCGCGATCCTTCGCCGCCCGCGAGGACCAGACCCTGAAATTTCACCCCAGCACCCGCTCGAACTCGGGCAGCGAGGCGACCCGCGCATGCGGCGGGGCGTCGCTGGCAGCGCTCCGCTCGGGCGGAGCCATCCAGCAGGCGCGCAAGCCGAGCCCGAGCGCGGGCCGGATGTCGGCTTCGAAGTTGTCGCCCACCATCCACGCATCGGCGGGCGACGCGCCCAGCGCGTCCAGCGTCGCGTGAAAGATCCGGGGATCCGGCTTTTCGATTCCCAGCACCGTCGAATCGCTGGCCACGGCGAACAGCGGGCTCAGGCCGAGCTCATCGAGGCACGGTTTCAGGTTGCCCGTGAAGTTGGAGATGATGCCGAGGCGGTAGTCCTGCTGCAGGCGCTCGAGGATGGGACGGTTGCGTGCCACGACGCGCACCGCCGGCTGGTGCACCGCCGTGACCAGCCGCTCGGACGCTTGCGCGAGCAGTCCCTGATCGGGGAGCAGCGGCAGCAGGCAGCGCACCTGGGCCTCGATGGCGGCGCGGAAGCCGAGGCGGCGAATCTGGGGGAGGGCCGCCAGGCCGACGTCCGACGCCTGATAGATCGGCTCGAACGCGGCAAAGTCGAGCGCGCCGCCCGCCTCCACATATGCCGCATGGAAGCGACGAGCCCAGGGGAGGCCATCGGCGTCGAGCGTCCCGCCGAAATCGAATAGCAGCACTCTGGCGTTCATAGGAGACGCCGCAGGGACCCTGCCCGCTCGCGATCAGTCACGGGGATGATGTACACTCCATGAGAGGCTGCGGCCACCGCGGAGGGCAATGTGCAGCAACGGAAGCTGGGATCCCAGGGTCTGGTCGTGTCGGCGCTGGGACTGGGATGCATGGGCATGTCGGAGTTCTATGCCGGCCGGGACGACGCCGAGTCGCTGGCGACGATCGGCAAGGCGCTGGCGCTCGGGATCACGTTCCTCGATACCGCCGACGCATACGGCCCGCACACCAACGAGCGGCTCGTCGGACAGGCGGTGAAAGGCCGGCGCGACCGCTTCGTGATCGCCACCAAGTTCGGCAACGTGCGCGGGGCCGACGGTAGCTGGGCGGGGATCAGCGGCCGCCCCGACTACGTGAAGGCGGCGTGCGACGCCTCACTCGCCCGCCTCGGCGTGGACCGTATCGATCTGTATTACCAGCACCGCGTCGATCCGGATGTGCCGATCGAGGACACGGTCGGCGCGATGGCGGATCTCGTGAAGGCGGGGAAAGTGCGCTTCCTCGGTCTCTCCGAGGCCGCTCCCGCCACCATCCGCAAGGCGCACGCGACGCATCCCATTTCCGCTCTCCAGACCGAGTACTCGCTCTGGACGCGCGACCCCGAGGACGAGATCCTCGCGACCTGTCGCGAGCTGGGCATCGGGTTCGTGGCCTATAGCCCCCTGGGCCGCGGCTTCCTGAGCGGCCGATTCAAGAAGCCCGAGGATCTGCCCGCCGACGATTACCGCCGCAACAACCCGCGCTTTCAAGGCGAGAATTTCTCGCGCAACCTGGCACTCGCCGGAGCCGTGCAGGCGATGGCGCGGGAGAAGAAGTGCACCCCGTCGCAGCTCGCGCTCGCCTGGGTGCTGGCGCAGGGAGAGGACGTCGTCCCGATTCCCGGAACGAAACGGCGCCGGTACATCGAGGAGAACGCGAAGGCGACCGAGGTGGTGTTGAGCCCCGAGGAGCTGCGGCGCGTCGATCGCGCCATTCCGCGCAACTCTGCGTCCGGCCTGCGCTACCCCGAAGCGGGGATGAAGCGCGTCAACTTGTGAGGCCCGCGGCGTGAAAGCGATTCGCGTCCGGGCGACCGGCGGTCCCGAGGTCCTGCACGTCGAAGACATTCCCACCCCGTCTCCTCACCCGGGCGAGCTGCTGATCCGGATCGAAGCGGTGGGAGTGAATTTCATCGACATCTACCAGCGGTCGGGCGCGTACAAGATGGCCCTGCCGTTCACTCCGGGGCAGGAAGCCGCGGGGACCGTCGCTGCGGTCGGCGCCGGCGTGAGCGGTTTCGCGGCAGGCGATCGCGTGGCCTGCTACCACGGCGGGTTGGCCGCCTACGCGGAATACGCGATCGCGCCGGCCGACAACGTGGTCCTGCTCCCCGCCGGGGTGACGACGGCGCAGGGCGCCGCCGTCATGCTGCAGGGAATGACCGCCCATTACCTCGTGACGACGACGTACCCGCTCCACCCCGGTGACACCTGCCTCGTGCACGCCGCCGCCGGTGGCGTCGGCCTGCTGTTGTGCCAGCTCGCCAAGCGGCGCGGTGCCCGTGTCATCGGCACCGTGTCGACCGCAGAGAAGGAAGCGCTGGCGCGCGGTGCCGGAGCGGAGGAGATCATTCGCTACACCGAGATGGACTTCGCCCCCGAGGTGAAACGGCTGACTGGCGGCAGCGGTGTGCAGGTGGTCTACGACTCGGTCGGGAAGACGACGTTTGCCGCGGGACTCGGGGTGCTCGCACCGCGCGGGATGATGGTGTTGTTCGGACAGTCGAGCGGGGCGGTGGAGCCGTTCGACCCGCAGATCCTCAGCCAGCGCGGCTCGCTGTTTCTCACGCGGCCGACGCTGGCGCACTACGTGGCGGCGCGCGCCGAGCTGGAGCAGCGCAGCGGCGACCTGTTTCGCTGGATCCAGGAGGGGACGCTGCACGTCCGTATCGACCGGCAGTTTCCGCTCGCGCGGGCGGGAGAGGCCCACGCCGCGCTCGCCAGCCGCGCCACGACCGGGAAGGTGCTGCTCGAGGTTTAAGGCGTTGCCACGACGATGTAGCTCCCACGGCGGTCGGGGTCGGGAGCGAGTCTCCAGCCGGTATTGAGATCGAGCGTCCACCCGCGTCCCGTCACATGCCGGCCCGGCGGGAGATCACCGGGCGGCGCCTCAACCGTGAGCACCGCCATGTCGTTGCGCACCAGCACGCCGCCCGAATCCGCCGACAGGGATCCCCACGGCGCGCTGAAGGAGCCCGACGGGTAGATCGTGTGGCTCAGGTCGTACCCGATCAGGGAGTTGGGGTCGAAGCCCCAGGCCAGCGAATCCCGTGATTGCCGGAACGTGATCGTCGGGCCGTCCACCAGGCGATTCTGATAGCGGAGCATCTCAGGCGCACGGGCACGCTCGCGGTCGCTCTCCTCGGAATCCACCTGCGCCCACCCGTACTCGCGGGCGCGCTCACGGGCTGCCCTGGCAAGCGTCGGCGGCGGCTGGAACTGGATCGCCTGAGCAGGCCCGCGGGGTCGCGGTGCGTGCGGACCTCCGTGCGCCACGCGGGGGCAAAGCGGTCGAGGAGGACGCCGAGGGCGGGACCGGTTCCGTAGGCAAACCCGCGCACGTAGGTGCCGAGGTGCTCGCGCCTGGTCACGGCCTGGGCGACCCGAGATGGAGTGAGGCCGGTCATCTGCAACGCCAGGCGCTCGCCAGTGTACTCGGGAAGCCCTTCCTGCATCTCGAGGCTCGTTTCGAGCGAGTCGGAGCCGGGAAAGAGCGAGCGCCGGTAGGCACGGAAGAGCAGCGCGTTCGCCACATGACGGCGGACGTCCGCGGGCGCGCTGTCGGTGGCGACCAGCGCCCGGGCGAGCGCGCGATACTCGAGCCGCAGCCAGGTGCGGCCGGCCCGGGTGTCGAGCTGATTGTTGAGCGCGTCGTGGTCGCGCAGTCCCAGCGGGCCCTGCTCGCGGTGAAACACCTCGTGCAACAGCAGCGCAATGCGGTCGAAGCGGTCCTCCGGCAGGGGCAGTACGACCATGGTCCATGCACGGCCCTGCCACTCGAACGACGTGTTCGCGACGCCCTGATCGGAGGGGAGCGCAGTGATGAAGGCGTCGTTCATCCGCAGGTAGGGCCAGCCCGGTACGGTGTCGTTCGCCACCACGAGATGCGAGCGGCGGGCTACCAGAGCGATCGGGCCGCACAGGTCGCGCCCCCACAGAGCTCCGTGATCCGCCTCGCAGGCGGCACGAGCTTCGCGCAGGCCGCCCAGCGCACTGCTGCTGTCGAGCGCCTGAGCGGATCCCCGGGACGCCACCGCACCCAACGCAAGACCGGTCAGGATTCCCCACACGCGACGCATACTCACGCTCCTTAGATCTATGTTCTACAATGTATGAGATATAACGACAACACATGGTCGCACGTGCAAGGCTCCGCTTAGGGTGTGGATGGGGTCAGCGGAACGCGGCCCCGCCAGTAGAAGCTGCCATCGGGACGGAGCCGGATATTCAGGTCACCCGTTCCCGCCCCGCCGCGAATCACGAGCCGGCCGCTCTCCTGCACCAGCCGATCGGCGGCCACCGGGGCGCCGTCGAGCGTCGCCCCCACGACGCGCAGCCCGTCGAACTCGAGCACGAACGCCCCCGCCGCGTCCCGCGCGGTGACGATGCGGTGGCTCGTGTCGCGAGCCGTGGCGGCGATCCACAACAGCAGCAGCGCCGCCGCCGTCCCCACCGCGCACCGCACGCGCGGCGCATGGAGGCACACGCCGACGACGTCGCCCCAGAACGCCGCGACCGATTCCCGGGCGCGGAGCTCGCACAGGTCGCCGAGGATCTCCTCGCGGCGGTCGCGGTCCACGACCCAGGCGACGAGCGAGAGGGCGTCGGGCATTTACGTGCGCGCCGGCGCAGGGGCGCCGAGCTGGCTCCGAATGCGTTGCATGGCGCGGAGCGCCGCGGTCCCGGTGGCGCTGACGCGAAACACCCGCTTGCGCCGCCCCCCGCGCTCGGGCGTAGCCGGGCCCACGGTGGAGCGCACCAGGCCTTTGCGCTCCAGGCGGTCGAGGGTGGCGTACACGGCGCCCAGCGAAATCGCCTCGCCCGTCTCGGCTTCGAGCTCATCGCGGATGGACACGCCGTACCCCGAGCCGTCGAGTCCCAGCACCGCGAGCAACACGAGCTCCTCGAACGCGCCGATGCGTGCCATGATTCTATTATGTAGGGGAAATAGCGGAACCGGAAGGCTTGAGGGACAACGCCAGGATATCGGTGGAGGGAGCGAAGCCGTAGCGCGCATACAGCGTGCGGCTCTTCTCGCTGGGCCAGAGAATCACGGTGTCGGCCCGGCGTTGGCGACACCAGGCGAGCGCGGCTTCGAGAAGCTGGCTCCCCGATCCACCGCGGGCGTCGGGCCGCACGTACAGGTTGGTCAGGTAGACGTGCCGTTCGGGCTCTCCGGCGCCGGGGTTCGGCACCTTGTCCACGACCTCGAGCCAGACGTGCCCCACCGTCGCACCATCCTGCTCGGCGACGAGACAGTGCCAGGTGGAGCCCGGGGCGAGCCGCTCGTGCATCCACGCCATGCAGCGCGCGATGAACGCGTCGCGTGGCTCGCGGGCGGGGCGCTCCGCGGCGCGGAACTCGTAGCGCAGCCGCGCCAGCTCGGCGGCATCGGCGGTCGTGGCGGATCGGACGGTCAGCATGCCCGCACGATATCGGTGGCCGACGGGACGGCAAGGCCCTATCGTTCGCCGAAACAGGAGGGCTCATGATCTTTGCTGTCTGGCTCAGTCTCGTCGCGTTGCCGACCCGCGCTGCGCCGGACACCTTGGCGGGACAGGTCGTCGACACGGCGCGGCACCCGATTGCAGGCGTCAGCGTCTCGTTGGTGGAGCTGCATCGCACCACCGCCACCGATTCGAGCGGCCGCTTCCTGTTCGCCGACGTCGGGTCCGGCCGCTTCACGCTCGTCGCGTCGCGCATCGGATATGCGCCGGGCGTGCGGCCGGTCCAG
This sequence comes from uncultured Gemmatimonadaceae bacterium, assembly GCA_964641815.1. Taxonomy (GTDB): domain Bacteria; phylum Gemmatimonadota; class Gemmatimonadetes; order Gemmatimonadales; family GWC2-71-9; genus DASTHG01. The sequence continues at coordinate 16,383 of CAZXKN010000032.1, forward strand.
GTCCCTGGGGGAGCACCGATCGAGATCACGCTCGCGCCGACGGCGTTCGATCTCGCCGCGGTGACCGTGACCGCCACGCGCGCACCGGTCGATCCACTGTCCTCTCCGCTGCCTGCCGCGATGCTGCAGTCGACCGCCCTGGCCCGCGAATACCGGGTCTCGCTCGCCCACGCGCTCGAATCGCTTGCCGGCGTGCGGGCCCTCACGACGGGCGGGGAAATCGGCAAGCCGGTGATCCGCGGGCTCTCGGGAGCGCGGGTGCTCGTGCTCGGCGACGGCAACCGGCTCGAGGACTACTCCTGGAGTGACGAAGACGGCCCGTCGATCGAAACACGTCTGGCCGACCGCGTGGAGGTGATCCGCGGGCCTGCGAGCGTACTCTACGGCTCGGACGCTCTCGGCGGAGTCGTGAACGTGATTCCGGAGGACGTCCCCGACGCCCGCGCCCCGCGGGCCGGTCCGCGCGGGCAGTTCGAAGTCTACGGCGCCAGCAACAACCACGAATTCGGCAGCGATCTGCACGCACAGGGGACGGCCGGCGGCCTGGGGTGGCTCGCCGGCGTCGTGGGGCGTCACTCGGAAGCGCTGAACACGCCGGCGGGGGAGCTCGAGAACACGGGGTTCACGGCATTGTCGGGCGTTGGAGCGGTCGGCACGCGCGGCGCGTGGGGCAAGGCAACGCTGCGGTTCACCCATTATGGCGGCGAGTTCCATCTGCTCGAAGCCGACACTGCCCAGAACCCACCGCCGCCGCCACCCGGGGGAGCGCAGGATCAGGGCCCGGTGCGCAAACTGAGCGACGATCGCCTGCAGTTCAGCGCCACACATCCGGCGGGCGGGTTGCTGCTCGAAGCCAAGGGCCAGTTCCAGCGGCATTGGCTGGCCGAGGTGGTCGAGGGAGACACGGCGTCCACGGAGCAGGGCTTCGACCTGCTGCTCAACACTACGAGCCTCGACCTGCTTGTCCATCACGGTTCCGGACGCCGCGTCGCCGGGACGCTGGGTGTGTCGGCGTACTACCAGACGAGCGACTCGCGCGGCCAGGAGCCGCTGGTGCCCGATGCCCGAGCGTCGGGCGCGGCGGCATACGCGTACGAGCAGGTGAGTCTCTCGGGACGGTGGCGGTTGCTCGCCGGGGCGCGTGTGGATCTGCGGCGGCTCACCGCCGACACGAACACCGATCTGGCGCTGGCGAGCCAGCGGCGCGACTACACCGCGTGGTCCGGCGACGTCGGTCTCGTGTTTCGCCCGGCGGAGGGGCTCGCCTTCTCCGTGAATGCCGGGCGCGCCTGGCGCGCGCCGACGCTGTTCGAGCTGTTCACGAACGGTCCGCATCCGGGAGAGGCCCGCTTCGAGGTGGGGCAGGCCTCGCTCCAGCCGGAAGGGGGATTCAACCTCGACGCCAGCGTTCGCTGGCAATCCGGGCGCGCGCGTGCCGAAGTGTCGGCGTTCCGCAATCGCATCGGGCATTACATCTACATCGCTCCGACCGGCAGCGACACGCTGCCGCCCGGCGCGACCGACTCGCTGCCGGTGTATCGCTACCAGCAGGCGGATGCCGTGCTCTCCGGCGGCGAGGCGTCGTTGGAAGTTGCAGCGACCAGCGCGCTGGTGCTCTCGGCGCGCATCGACTTCGTCCGCGGCGAGCGACAAACGGATCACCAGCCGCTGCCGCAGATTCCACCGTTGCGCACCAAGCTCGGCGCCGAATGGCGCGGGGCGAACGCCAACGGCGGGCTCGACGTGGACCTCGTGGCGCGGCAGACGCGTCTCTCACCCTTCGACCTCGGCACGGCGGGATACGGACTGCTCGATCTCTATGGCGGCTTGGACCGCCACCTCGGCCCGCGGCCGCTGCGCATCGAGCTGCAGGTGCGCAACGTGCTCGATACGCGCTATCGCGATTTCCTCAGCCGCTACAAGGCGTTCGCGCTCAATCCCGGCCGCAACATCGTAATCCGGCTGTCGACCGAACTGTGACATTCCCCCGGGCGGGGCGGTCGCTCGCGCTGGCGCTGCTGTGCAGCGCGGCGCGACCGCTCGCGGGGCAGGTCGTGACCCGCGCCGACCTCGAGCGGCTGCGGGCGACGGCGGTGCGGGTCCCCGTCATTTTGCAGGCCGGGAAAGCCACCGCCGATACGCTGCGCCGCGATGTCGACTCGCTGCGCCTCAAGCCGATGCAGGTCCTGGTCGCCGAGCTGCGCGACACCTCACACCGCTTTCTGCCGTTTCTGTTTCTCGCCGCCGATCCTCACGCCTCCCGGCCGCTCGCGCTACGGGCGTACGTCGAAGGCGGGCCGCTCGAGTTCACCGGCACCGCGTTCCGCGGCTCCGTTGCTCTCGG
>CAZXKN010000033.1:0-9795 GCA_964641815.1 uncultured Gemmatimonadaceae bacterium
CTGGGGCGCCACCCGGATGATCGGATGCGCGCCGCGGCGCTCGGCCTCCTCGATCAGGGCCTGGCGCACCTCCAGGTCCTGCTCCCCCGTCACGAACGGCACGCCGGGCTTCGCGATGCCCGCCTTCTCGACGGCGATCTCGGCCAGCTCGTGGCCGAGATATTCGGTGTGCTCCAGCGCGATCTTGGTCACGACGCTGACGAGCGGCGTAATCACGTTGGTGCTGTCGAGCCGGCCCCCGAGGCCGACTTCGATCACGGCGATATCCACGTTGCGTGATGCGAGGTCGGCGAAGCCGATCGCCGTCATCGCTTCGAAAAAGCTCGCCTCGGTGCGCTCGATGTGCGGTTCGAGCAACGCCGTCCACTCGGCGAAGGCCGTTTCACTCATCGGTTCGCCGTTGACCAGCACACGCTCGCGCACGTCGACGAGGTGCGGGGAGGTGTAGAGGCCGACGCGATAGCCGCGCGCGCGCAGCGCGGCGGTCAGGAACGCACAGGTCGAGCCTTTGCCGTTCGTCCCCGCCACGTGAATCGAAGGGAATTGCCGCTCGGGATGACCGATCGCCTCGAGCAGCGCCTGCGTGGGCTCGAGGCTCCATTTGATCCGGCCGGCTTGTCGGGGAAAGAGATAGCGGCAGGCGTCCCGGAAGGACCACCGGCTCAGTCGCCGGCCTCCACCGGCGCCCGGCCGGCCATGTGGCGGAGCAGCTGCGCCGTCGTTTCGCGCAGCTCGCTGCGGGGAACCACCGCGTCGAGCATCCCGTGCTCGAGGAGGAACTCCGCGGTCTGGAATCCCTGCGGCAGATCCTGCCCGATCGTCTGCTTGATCACCCGCGGCCCCGCGAATCCGACCACTGCGCCCGGCTCGGCCAGAATCACGTCGCCCTGCATCGCGTAGGACGCCGAGACGCCGCCGGTCGTTGGATTGGTGAGGATCGACACGAAGGGAACGCCATGCGATGCCAACTCGGCGATGACGACCGAGGTCTTGGCCATCTGCATCAGTGACAGCACCCCTTCCTGCATGCGGGCGCCGCCCGATGCCGCCACGATGATCAGCGGGGCGCGGCGGTCGATCGAACGGCGCGCCAGCCGGGCCACCTTCTCGCCCACCACCGACCCCATCGAGCCACCCATGAAGGCGAAATCCATCACGCCGAGGTTGATGGGGAGCCCGTCGAGCCGGGCAATGCCGGTGCGGATCGCCTCGAGCGGCCCGGCCTTCTTGACGGCGGCCTGCATGCGCTCGGGGTAGTTCTCGAACCGCAACGGGTCGGCCGAGCGGAGCTTCTCGTCGAGCTCGTGCCACGACCCTTCATCGACCAGCAGGTCGATGTATTCCTGGGCGCTGATCCGCCGATGGGCGCCGCAGTTCGGGCAGACATTCAAGGCGCGGACGAATCGCTCCTTGATGTCGATGTGCCCGCATTCCTCACACTTCTCCCACGCGTCGGCCGGAATCTCCAGCTTTACGCGCTCGGAAGTCGTACGGGGCTTACGTTCTTTTTTGAACCAAGCCATTCACGGAGTCGGGGTGCGGGAGGCCACAATTTCGCCGACCATTCCCGGTGGCGCTAGCCCTTGCGCGGTAACTCATTGCCCCAGGTCGCCATAGCCGGACTGGCGCGACTCCCGGGCGACGCGCAGGACGATGCCGATGCAGAGACAGCAGCTGAGCAGGAACGATCCGCCATACGAAAAGAACGGCAACGGGATGCCCGTCACCGGCAGGAGATTCACCGCCATCCCCACGTTCTCCAGGATATGCGCGAAGAACAAACTCGCGATACCGAACACGCAGAAACTCGAGAATGGATCGGTGGCGCGCCGGGACACCCGCAACAGGACCAGCAGCAGCGACGTGAACAGCGCCAGCGCCACCACGACACCGGCGAATCCCAGCTCCTCTCCCACGATCGGGAAAATGAAGTCGGTGTGCTGCGCGGGCAGGAACGCGAGCCGCTTCTGCGTCCCCAGCGTAAACCCCTTGCCGAACCACCCCCCGGATCCGATCGCGACTTTCGACTGAATGATGTGCCAGCCCGTGGCGCGCGGGTCGACCTCCGGGTTCAGGAACGCCAACAGGCGGTTCTGCTGGTACGGAGCCAGGTGGCGCCAGAAGGGCAGCGCGATGACGCCCATGACCACGTTCGCCAGCATCACCGTCAGGCCTTCCCACAGGTAGGGCCGCACGTACAACACGAGCAGGAACAGCAGCACGATCCAGGCGCCCCAGGCGGCGGTCGAAAACGCCACCGCCAACCCGATCGCCGGTGAGAGTAACAGGAGCAGCAGCGTCGGACGCGCCCCCGCCCAATAGAGCATCGCGAACAGAATCGCGATGAACACGAGCGCGCTCCCGAGATCGGGCTGCAGCACGACCAGCAAGAACGGGATGAAGGTGATGACTCCCGGGTACACGAGGTCGCGGAGCGAGGCCGGGGGTTCGCGGCGATCGGCGAGCCAGCGCGCCAGCATCAGGATCACGGCCAGCTTGGCCGGCTCGGCAGGCTGTCCCAGCCGATGGCCGGCGATCGTAATCCACGACCGGGTTCCTGCCGCCGTCCCCGCCCCTGACCCGAACACGAGGGTCAGCAGCAGCACGAACACAGTGATGCCGTAGATGTAGGGGGCGGCCCATTCGAGCAGCCGCGGCGAGGCGCGGTAGACCAGCACCGCCCCCGCGATCCCGAGCACGAGCCACGCGATCTGCCGCTCCCAGATCGTCGCGACGATCGTCACGACATCCGTGCGTCCGGCTGAATACAGGGTCAAGAGGCCGTAGACCGCCAGCGCGATCACCACCAGCAGCACCGGCCGGTCGAGTTTACGGAATTTCCGGAGCACTCGTGCTGTCGACCGGCAGGGAGTCGGGGGGCGGCGCGCCCAGGAGCGGGTTGTCCGCAGGAGTCGGGGTACTGTCGTTCGGCAGCACGAACTGGTAGCGGGCGGCGGTGGTATCGGCGCCGAGATAGTGTGCGATGACCCGCACCACGAGCGGAGCGGCAACGGTACCATGCCGGCCGAATTCGAGCACCGCGCCCACGACGATCTGTGGGTTGTCGGCCGGGGCAAAGCCGATGAACCAGCCGTGGTTCGCCCCTTGAGAGTTCTGTGCGGTTCCCGTCTTGCCGGCAATCTTGAGATCGGACAGCCGCGACCCGCGGGCGGTGCCCTGCTCCACCACGTTGACCATCGCCTGACGCAGCGCGGCCATCTGGTCCGACGTCAGTTTGAAATCGTACTGCGGCTCGGAGGTGGGACGCACGAGATACGGCGTGCGCGACTTGCCGTCGCCCGCCAGCATCTGATAGAGCCGCACCATATTCAACAGCGTCTGCGTGTTCTCGCCCTGGCCGATCGCGAGGTTCAGCACCACGCCCGAGCTCCAGCGCCGCGGTCCGTACACGCGGTCGAAGTATTCCGGGCCGCTCGGGAAGATCGGTTGCAGCTCGCCCGGCAAGTCGACGCCGGTGCGGGCCCGGAACCCCCAGTCGTTGCCGTCCTCGAGCAGCGAGGTCAGGCCCAACTTCAACCCCAGCTGGTAGAAGTAGACGTCGCAGCTCTGGGCGATCGCCTGCTGCAGGGTGAGACTGCCGTGCCCCTGCGGGGACCAGCAATGGAAGAACCGGTCGCCATACTGCAGCCCGCCGCGGCAGGGGATCTGCATGCGGGTGTTCATCGTCGCGACGCCGCGGCGCAACGCCATGGCCGCGACGGCGAGCTTCCACGTGGAGCCCGGCGGGTAGCGCGCCTGGATGGCGCGGTTCAGGAGCGGGTGTGCGGCGCTGAGGTTCAGGTCGCGCCAGTATTCGGGCGACACCCCGCCCACGAACGCGTTGGGGTCGTATCCCGGCGCGCTGTAGAGGGCGAGAATCCCGCCGGTTGCCGGGTCGAGGGCGACCATCGCGCCGCTCATGCCGGCCGGAAAGACGCGGGAGACGTAGCGCTGCAGATCGAGGTCCAGCGTCGTCTGCAGCGACGCTCCCGCCACCGGCATCAGGTCGGGCGCCGCGTTGTCCCGCACCACGTATCCCAGGGCGCTCACTTCGACGAACTTCTCTCCGTCCTGCCCCCGCAGCGTGTCGTCGTAGGATCGCTCGAGCCCGTCCTTCCCGACCAGCTCGCCGACCCGCAGCGGCGCGGCGCGCGGGCCGGCCATATCCTGCTCCGTGACTTCCCCCACCATCCCGACGACGTGCGCAACGGCGGCGCTGTCGGGGTAGTAGCGCTTCGGTTCCGTCTGGATCACGACGCCCGGCAGCGTGAGGCGCCGCTCTTCCAGCGTCGACACCACGTCGAATGGGGCGTCGGTCATGACCACCGCCGACTGGTACGGCGCCCGGTGGTAGCGCTGCAGCACCCGCTCGATCGCCGCCGCATCGAGGTGCAGGATCGGCGCAATGCGCTGCAGCGAATGGCGCAACGAATCTTCGGGGCCCGGCAAGAGCGCCACGGTATAGCCGGGCACGTTCTCGGCGATGACGATGCCGTGCCGGTCCGTGATGATGCCGCGTGGCGCCGGCTGGGTGATCGGCCGCAGACGGTTGTTGCGGGACTGCACGTCGTACTTCGAGTGATCGATGATCTGCGTGCGGAAATACGTGCCCACCAGCACGCCGCTCACCACCCAGACGAGCGACCGGGCGGCCCGCAGCCGCGCGTCGAGCAGGTGCGGTGCCAGACGACTCACGACTCCCCCATACGGACGGCCAGCCACGAGCGGAAGATCACGAGCATCACGATCCCGGCGAAGGCGGTGGTCACTCCTTCGAGCGGCGACCACACGAACAGCTCCCACGTCAGCTGCTGGCCGGAGAACTTCCCCGAGGCCAGCACGAGGATGGCGTTGCGCAGCCACGTCCCCGCGAAGAACAATCCCCCATTGACGAGCAGATTGTCGGCGAAGAACACCGCCTTCGCCCACGAGGAGAGATACCCCACAATCGTGTGCGCGAGCGCTCCGTCCCCGAAGCTGGCCGGTGTGAGGGCGTCGCTGATCAGTCCGACGATGAACCCCGCGGCGGCGCTCTGCCCCGGCCGCGAGCGTATCGTGTAGGTCAACAGCGCCAGGAGGAGAAAGTCGGGGGCGATGCGCTCGTCCCCCAGGTGGCTGCGCACCGAGAACTGCAGCCCCACGAGCAGAGCGATGACGAACCAGAACCGCAGGCCCTCGCCGCGCCTCACGGCTGGGCCTTGGTGGAGTCGGGCACGAACGTCGCGCGCAGATCGTCGGTGCGCGTGTTCGTCAACACCATCACATGCGTCACCGCTCCGGGCGGCACCGCGGGACGCACGAGGTAGGTCCGGTCCCATTCCGTCTCGCCCGCCGATCCGACGACGGTGCCGATCGGAATGCCGCGGGGCAGCACGCCGCCCAGGCCCGAGGTGAGGATGCGGGTCCCGAACGGGACGTGCGTGCGATACGGCACGCCGCTCATCTCGAGCAGCCACACCCCGCCCTTCGAGTCGTGTGGTGCGAGGATGCCGAAGACGCTGCCGTCGGACGCCATCCCGCTGGCGCGGAACTCCGGATTCGCCCACGTCGCCACGACGCTGGTCGCGTCCTCCGTGTGGCTCACGATCCCGAGCAGCCCCTCGGGCGCAACCACCGGCGCGAGCTGTCGCACCCCCCGCTTCGCCCCGGCCGAAATCACCACCATCAGGGGATCGGTCGGGGACGCCTGGTGCAGCACTTCGGCGGGAACGTAGCCCGAGGCGAGCCGCGTCCCGAGGCCGAGCAGCGCCCGCAACCGGTTGTTCTCGGCACGAGTCTCGCTCAGCTCGCCCGCGGCGAGCGTCGCCGAGTCGCGCTGCGCCTCGACTTCCACGAAGGCCGAACGGGAGGTCCGCAGCTGCTCGGAGCGGCTCTGCAGCTGCAGGAACGGCCACAACACGGTGCGGCGCAGGCTCGAAGCGATGGGATCGCGAGTGGCCGGGGGAAGACTCATCGCCACGAGGGAGAGGGCAAGCGTGACGACGAAAACGAAGGTGTCGCCGCGCGTGGCGTATCGGTCAGCACCGAGCGCCATGGCGATCAGGTCGTGAGAACGTTGCGGTACTTTTCGGGGTCGTCCAGGATCCGGCCGGTACCGCGGACCACGCAGGTCATGGGATCTTCGTCGAGGTGTATGGGGAGGCCGGTTTCCTGCTGCAGCAGCTGATCGAGACCGCGAATCAGCGACCCGCCCCCCGTCATGACGATGCCGCGGTCCACGATATCGCTCGCCAGCTCCGGCGGAGTGATCTCGAGAGCGCGCCGCACCGCATCGACGATCTGCTGGATCGGCTCCTGCACCGCTTCCCGCACCTCGCTCGAGTGCACCCGCACGATCTTCGGGATGCCCGAGACGAGGTCGCGGCCCTTCACTTCCATTTCACGCTCCTCCGCCACCGGGGCCGCTGAGCCGATCTGAATCTTGATCTGCTCCGCGGTGGGCTCACCGATCAGGAGGTTGTAGTTCTTGCGCATGAACTGCACGATCGCCTGGTCGAGCTCGTCGCCGGCGGTGCGGATCGACGTATCGGAGACGATCCCCGACAACGCGATCACGGCGATCTCGGTCGTGCCGCCGCCGATGTCGATCACCATGTTGCCGGTCGGCGTTTCGACGGGCAGTCCGACGCCGATCGCCGCGGCCATCGGCTCGGCCACCATGTAGACTTCTTTCGCGCCGGCCGATTGCGCCGAGTCGCGCACCGCACGGCGCTCCACTTCGGTGATGCCGCTGGGCACGCACACGATCACCTTGGGCCGCACGCGGAACACGTGCCGGTCGATGATCGTCTTGAGGAAGTAGCGCAGCATCTTCTCGGTGACGTCGAAGTCGGCGATCACGCCGTCCTTCAACGGCCGCACCGCGAGGATGCCGTCGGGCGTGCGCCCCAGCATGCGCTTCGCCTCGAGCCCGATCCCTTTCACCTTGCCGGTCGACTTTTCGATCGCGACGACGGAAGGCTCGTTCAGCACGATCCCTTCGCCGCGCACATACACGAGCGTGTTCGCGGTGCCGAGATCGACGGCGATTTCGTTCGCGGGGTTGAAGGCCCCGAGACTCCATTTGGGCCACTTAATCGGCACGGTCGGGTATCGCCATCCGGGCTAAGAGTGTGGCGGGTGTGGCACGCGCGCCCCAACCTAACGAAAAGCGTAACTCCAAGCAAGGCTGATGCTTGACGCCCCTTTGTCAAGCCGCTAGGCTACCCCCCATGGCACTCGCCAAAGTGGCAGAGGTCGCGGTCGTCGACCTGAATGTGTGTGATCGCTGCGGCCTTTGCCTCCCGCTCTGCCCCCCCGAGGCGATTCACCTGCAGTTCAGCACCCTGGTGGTCGACCGAGCCACCTGCACCGGATGTCACAAGTGCATCGCGCCGTGTCCCGTGCGGGCGCTGTCCATGGTCGCCAACTGATGCCCGACGTCGACGTGCTGGTGGTCGGTGCGGGACCGGCAGGATCAGTCGCGGCGCTCGAGGCCCAGCGCACCGGGCCCGGCCTCGACGTGCTCCTACTGGAGCGCGACCGGGCCGTGGGGACGCCGGTGCGCTGCGCCGAGGGCGTGGGGGACGCGGGGCTGCGCGAGTTCGCGAATCCCGACGGGGCGCCGTGGGCCGCGCGCAAGATCACCCGGGTCATCTTTCTCGCCCCCGACGACACCGAGGTAAAGGTCGCGGAGCGGGAGGTGGGCTGGATCCTCGACCGCACGCGCTTCGACGCGTTTCTCGCGGGCGGTGCGGTGGCGGCCGGCGCGCATCTCTCCCTCGGTACTGAGGCGACGGGGATGACCCGGACCAGCGACGGACGCTGGGCCGTGACCGTCCGAGGTCCCGGCGGGACGGACACCGTCCGGGCGCGTGTCGTGATCGGGGCGGACGGCGTCGAAACGATGGTCGGCCGGTGGGCAGGGCTCGACACGCGCGTGCCGTCGCGTGACATGGAGTCGTGCGCGCAATATGTCGTGCAGGGCATCGAGTTCGATCCCGACGCGATCTACCTGCAATTCGGGGAGCAGATCGCGCCCGGGGGCTACGCGTGGCTCTTCCCCAAGGGCACCGACGTGGCGAACGTCGGGCTGGGGATCCTCTCCCTGAAGAGCAAGGGCCTGAGCGCCCGCGACTACCTCGACGCCTGGGTCGCGCGGCGCTACCCGCGCGGCGCGCGCCTCGGGCTTACCGTGGGCGGCGTTATCGTGCATCCGACCATCAAGCAGACGACCACCGACGGCGTCCTCATCGCCGGCGATGCCGCCCACATGGTGAACCCGCTGTCGGGCGGCGGCATCGTGAATGCGATGAAGGCAGGCCGGCTCGCCGGGCGCACGGCGGCGCAGGCGATCGCGCAGCGCGATACCAGCGCCGGCCGGCTGCAGAGCTACCACGACGCGTGGATGCGCATGCTCGGCGAGGACCACCTCAAGTACTACCGCATCAAGCAGGCGCTCGAGCGGCTGGACGACGGCTTCTACGATGGGCTGGCGCGGACGGCCAATGCGATCCCAGAGCGGAAACGCACCCTCGGGCGCATTTTTGCTCATGCCCTGGTCAGGCATCCGCAGCTGATTCCGGTGGCGGCGCGATTCTTCGTCTAACGCGGAACGGGGAACTCGGAACGCGGAGCAGACGGGCGTCCTGATGTTCCGCGTTCCGCGCTCCGCGTTCTGCATTGGGGAGGGGTGATGCTCAGTATCGATCTGCGCGGAAAACGCGCGCTCGTGGCGGGGGTCGCCGACGACGCTGGGTTCGGGTTCGCCATCGCCAAAGCGATGGCCGAAGCGGGCGCGACGGTGTGCACCGGCACCTGGCCGCCGGCGCTCAACATCTTTCTCAACCTGCTCGAGCGCGGCAAGATCGACGAATCGCGCCAGATGCCCGACGGCTCGAAGCTCGCGTTCGAAAAGATCTACCCCCTCGATGCCGCATACGACACGATCGCGGACGCTTCCGAAGAGATCCGCGCCAACAAACGCTACAAGGATGTGGGAGATTTCTCGGTCGAAGGACTACGCCAGCGGCTCGTCACCGACTTCGGCGATCAGGCGCTCGACATCGTGGTCCATTCCCTCGCGAACGGGCCCGAAGTCAAAAAGCCGCTGCTCGACACCAGCCGCGCCGGCTATCTGGCGGCGGTGAGCATCAGCGCCTACTCACTTACGTCATTGGTGAGCCGGCTCTCGCCCCACATGAAACGCGGCGGGGCGTTCATTTCCCTCACCTACATGGCGAGCGAGCGCGTCGTCCCCGGCTACGGCGGCGGGATGTCGTCGGCTAAAGCGGCACTGGAGAGCGACACGCGCACGCTGGCGTTCGAGGCCGGCCGCCGCTGGGGCCATCGCGTCAACACGATTTCCGCAGGCCCGCTGGCGTCCCGGGCAGCGAGCGCCATCGGCAAGATCGAGCACATGGTGGACTACTACGCGGCCAATTCGCCCATCCCCGAATCGCTGCTCGCCCGCGAGGTCGGGGTCACGGGGGCGTTCCTCTGCAGCGCGTTGGCGAGCGGCATTACGGGTGCGACGATCTACGTGGACAAGGGCTACCACGCCATGGGGATGGGTGTGTCAGGGGGCCAGGTTCTCTAGCGTCTGTCCGTTGTGCGAGGGACGCCAGCCCGATCGGTAGCGTCCGGACAACGCCAGCAGCAAGGTCGTGCCCAGCGCGCAGCGGTTGGCGAGATGCGCCGCGAAGCGCCCTCCGGTGCCGACCGGTCCCGTGCGCAGCGCGAACGGCCGGGTCAGCGCGTCCCACACATACACCGGGATGCGGGGCAGACGCAGTGGATCCTTGCTGCGCTCCCAGG
>CAZXKN010000034.1:0-5751 GCA_964641815.1 uncultured Gemmatimonadaceae bacterium
GCCGAGTGGCTGGCGAAGCTCGGTGAGGCGTTCGGGCGCGGCCTCGCAGCGGAAGGGCTGCGGGACGTGCTGCGCGCGCTGGGCGAGGGCCAAGTCCGGACGCTCCTGGTAGTCGGGAAATTCGCCCGCGTCGGCTATCGCCGCGCGGGGTCGGGTCGCCTGGTGTTGACGAAGGCGGATGCTGAGGGCGAGCCTGTCATCCGCGTCGGCAACGTCGTAGCGGCGGCGAAGGACGACACGCGGGCGCTCGGCGGAGATGTGATCGAGATCGAGGATCCCCAGCTCGCTGCTCGACTCGACGGCGTGGCCGCGCTGCTGCGGCACCGTTAGCAGCGCTACCGGGGCAGCCACTCCTGGAGGAGATCCTCGAGGTCGAGATTCGGTGCGATCAGGCAGATATGGCCATGTCCTGCCAGCACCCGTACCGTCGCCCGGGGGACCCGACTCGCCATCGCCCGCGCCTCCCGCACGGCAGGCACGAGGTGATCGCGCTCCGACGCCAGGAACAGGACTGGCATCTCGAGCTCCCCCAACCGATCCCGCACGTCGTAGGACTGGAGTATCCGCAGTCGGGCGATGTAGCCCTCCCGGCTCGTCTCCTGCGTCAGCTCCATGAAGCGACGGATCTCGGCGCGATGCGTGTAGCGCGAATGCAGGCGGAACGCGGTGAGGCGCCGGATCAGCGGCATCGCTTTCCACGGCATCACGCGCAGCGCATGGATGGCGAGCGCGAGTCGGCCCTGCGGGAGAAATCGGGGAAACGAATTGAGCACGACGAGCGCGTGGACCAGCTGCGGGTTGGCGAGCGCGAAACTGAGCGCGACCGCGCCGCCAAAGGACTCGCCGACCACCACCACCTGGCCGCCGGTCGTGGCGGCAGATCGAGCGACCTGCGCGAGGTCAGCGACCAGCGTGGCCATGTCCGGAGCGTCGTCGCGCAGGCGGTAGGTCGCCACGCGGTAACGCCGGGCGAGGAGCGGCACCTGGCGGTAGAACAGACTCCCCGTGCCGTCCATGCCTGGCACGAGCACCAGACCGGGTCCGGCGCCGGTCAACGCCACGTGTGGATCGTAGGGGGTGGTCATGTCAGGTGACCGACTGGGGAAGGCTGGTCGCGTCACCTGGGCGGTGCTGACTGTCGCGATCACGGAAACCGTAGTGGTCGCGCTGTCGGTCCTGCCCGTGGCGCTCTTCTGGCAATGGCAATTCCAGGGGCCGGCACGCGACACCGCGCTGCGGATCACGTTGCTCGCGATGTCCCTCGTGCCGGCGTATCTGGTGTTTGCGATCGCGTTGATGACCCTCTCGGCACTGTCGGCGCGGCTGCTCGGATGGCGCACCCCTGCCAACGCCGCGATGCGGATCGCCGACCTGGAATGGCCGCTGCTCGACTGGGCGCGCTACGGCATGTCGACGCACGTTGTCCGGGTGCTCGTGGGGACGCTGCTGCGCGCCACGCCGCTGTGGACGCTGTACCACCGGTTGAACGGGGCCCGACTGGGGCGCGGCGTCTACCTGAACAGTTACCAGCTCGCCGACCACAACCTGCTCGAGTTCGGCGACGACGTCGTCATCGGCGCGGACGTGCACCTCTCCGGACACGTGGTCGAATCGGGAACCGTGAAGACAGCTGCGGTGCGACTCGGCCGTGGGGTGACGATCGGGGTGGGGAGCGTGATCGGCATTGGAGTCGTCGTCGAGCAAGATACGCAGGTCGGCGCGCTCAGCGTCGTCCCCAAGCACCGCCACCTTGACGGCCACGCGCGGTACGGCGGCGTGCCAGTGCGACGCCTCGATCGCGCGGGGCTCGCGGAGGGCTAAACAGGAACCGCGAGCAGGGCGCTGGTGGCGCGACGCAGCAGGCGGGCGGCGACGGTCGTGACCGCTCCGGCGGCACCGTAGTTCATGCCGCGATGATACCCGAACACGATCAAGGCGCCGGGTCCGCTGCTCGCCTCGTTCAGGATCTCCGAGACGACGTCTCCCTGGCGCACAATCGTTTCCAGCGCCAGCACGGTTCCCCCGCCTCCGGTCGTCTCCTCCTCGAGCCGGGTGAGCCACGGCCGCCGGCCCCCCGCGGGGAGAATGGCGGACGAAGCGGGCTCAACGTGCAGTGCGGTGGTAGGGATACCGAAGCAGTCGCCCAGCGTGGTCGCGGTCTCGAGCACACGGAAAGCGTGGGGGCTGTCGTCGACACTGGCGAGTACGCGCTGATACACCTGGTGAACGGGCGGAGCGACGAGTACGGGCACTCGACTGCGCCGCAGCGTGGCCGGTGTCACGTTCTCGGCGGGACCGATGCTGCCATGCCCGGAATTCCCCAGGACGATCAGATCCGCGGAAGTTTCTTCCGCGCGACGCACCAGCTCCACGCTCGGCAAGCCGAACGCAGCTCGATAGGAAACGCGTGGCGCCGACAGGACCGCGGGTCCCGCGAGCTGCTCCAGCCGCTCGCACGCCCGCTGAGCGGCGACCTCAGCCGGAGACCCGACGTGCGCACGGCGCAAGCCTTCGATCTCATCAGCGGGGACGAGCTCCCACGGGCTTGCCAGGACGGTCATGACCTCGAGCTCCGCGTGCGCTACTGCCGCGATCTCGGCGGCGGTGAGAGCGGCGCGCGGATTGGGCGCCTGGAGACTGATGCCGGCCAGCACACGTTGTATTTGCATTGCGTCGCTCCTTCACCGGCAACTTGGCGGCACGCCCTTGAAGGCTGCGTGTACGGCTCCTCAAGGTTCCTTCACGGCGCCGAGGACGGGTCGCGCAAGCTGATCGCTCGAGGCTGGAAGGGGAGCGGGGTCTTGCCTGCATTCACGAGCAGCGCAAGTTATCCTCCCATGAAGGCTCCATGAAGACCAAGCCTCGGCCATCCACCGCCACGCAGCACGAGCTGCGCGTCGAGCAGCGGCTTCGCCGCCTGCTCTCGATGAGCGTGACCATTCTTTCGGAACATACGATCGAAGCTGTCCTGCAACGCATCGCGGATGGCGCGCGCGAGGTCGTCGGTGCGCGGTACGCGGCCCTGGGCGTCCTGGCGCAGGACGGGAAGTCGCTCGCGACATTCGTCACATCGGGGATCGACGAGCAACAGCGCGCGCACATCGGCGAGCTACCACAGGGGCGCGGGCTCCTGGGGCTCGTCATTCGGGAGGCCAAACCGATCCGCACCGCCGACATCGCGCGCCATGCCGCGCAATGTGGCTTCCCCCCCCACCATCCGCTGATGCATTCGTTTCTCGGTGTTCCCATCACGCTGGGGCGGTCGGTGTTCGGGAACCTGTATCTCACCGAAAAGATCGGCGCCCGCGAGTTCGATGCCGAAGATGAGGGAGTCGCGGTACTGCTCGCGACCCAGGCCGCGGTCGCGATCGAAAACGCCCGGCTCATGGAGGAGGGGGAGCGGCTGCTCGCGCAGGTGCGTGACATGCAGCGGCAACGCGACCTGTTCTTCGCGATGATGAACCACGAGCTGCGCAACGCCCTGACCGGCGTCTTCGGGTGGGCGGAGCGTCTCGTCCGGCCGCGTACCGCCGACGGACTCGCCCAGGCGGCGAAGGAAGTCTACGAGGGGACCGAGCGGACGATCTCGCTGCTCAACAACTTTCTCGACCTGACACGACTCGACGCGGGGAAGGTACGGCCGGTGTGGCGCGAGGTCGACGCGCGGGAGGCTGCGCAGCGGGCGGTCACGGGATTCGAGCCGGCAGCGGAGGCGAAGCGTCTCGTGCTCGCCGTCGATGCCCAGCCGTCGGGCGTGTCGTTCCGGACCGACCCCGTGCGACTGCAGCAGATCCTCGTGAACCTCCTGAGCAATGCCGTGCGACATTCTCCAGAAGGTGCACGAGTCCAGCTCGCCGTCCGTCCCAACGGGAGCACGATCGAGTTCCTCGTCGTGGACGAAGGGCCAGGAGTCCCCCAGGAAGCAATGGAGCACATCTTCGAGCCGTTCGAGCGCTTCGACCCCCATTCCGGGGTCGGCACCGGGCTCGGACTCCCGGTGTCCCGGCGCTTGGCAGAGGTATTGGGTGGCAACCTGAGCGTACGGTCAGATCCGGGCCTCGGCGCCACGTTCATCCTCGAGCTCCCCGTCCACCCTCCTGTATGAAGGGGTCTTCATGGTTTCCTTAGAATCCGTTCAGCGCACACAGAGTAGCGTCGGAGCTATGAAAACCCTCTTGGCGGAATCATGAAGATCCTCGTGGTGGAAGACGACCGGAAGGTCGCGGGCTTCATCGAGCAAGGGCTGCGGGAAGAGGGCTATGCCGTCGACATCGCCCCCGATGGTGACGAGGCGACGATGCTGGCCCACGTCTACGACTACGACCTCGTCGTGCTGGACGTGATGCTGCCGAAGAAGAACGGCCTGCAGGTCGCGACCGAGCTGCGGCGGGAGGGCCGGCGCACGCCGATCCTGATGCTGACGGCGCGGGACGCGACGGAAGATGTCGTGCGCGGGCTCGACGCCGGAGCGGACGATTACCTCGCCAAGCCGTTCAAGTTCGACGAGCTGCTGGCGCGGGTGCGCGCGCTGTTGCGCCGCGGCGGCGCCGCGCGGACGGACCTGCTGGTCTATGGGCCGGTCGAGCTGGATCGTTTGAAGCACAAGGTGCGGGTGCTGGGCAAGGGGATCGATCTCACGCCCAAGGAATTCCATCTGCTGGAGCACTTCCTGCTGCACGCCGAGGAAGTGGTCCGTCGCACCGAGCTGCTCGAGAAAGTGTGGGACATGCACTTCGACCCCGAGAGCAACGTGGTCGACGTCCATGTCGGCAATCTGCGCCGCAAGCTCCGTCAGGTGGCCGGACAGGAATTGATCCACACCGAGCGCGGCGTCGGGTTCCGGCTCCAGCAGCCTGACGAGACCCGACAGACCGCGTGACCCAATCGCTCCGGCGGACCCTCGTCGTCCGATTTGCGGCGACGATGGCCGTCGGACTGGTGGTGGCGTCGGCCGCCATCTGGGTGGCGGCGTCGCGCGTGCTGGGTCATCAGCTCGATCAGGGTCTTACGGCGATGGCGTTCATCGCCGCCACCGAAGTGGCGCCAACCAGCGGGTGCGGACCTGCGGCGCACGCTGTGGCGCTCGATGCGCTCCGCTACCAACGCCAGATCAACCGGTTCGTCGTGTTCCGCGATCCCGCCTGCGCCGTGACGCGCGCGGTACCGGGCTGGGCGGCTGACATTCCCGTCGACACCGTCGCGGCCGCCGCCGCCCGGAGCGACCAGCAGACTTTCAGTGAAGCCCACTGGCACGGCATGGACATCCGGTCCACCTACCTCGCTGTGGCAGACGCCGACACAACGGGGCGCCGCCATCGCGTCGTGCAGGTGGCGGCGTCGCTCGAGCCCGTGGAGCGGCTGCAGCGGCTGATGCTGCTCGCGCTGGTTGGTATCGTGGTGTTCGGGACCGGGGCGACGCTGGTCGGGGCCGGGCGTCTGGCGGACTCCGCGGTACGGCCGGTCAAGGAAATCACGGAGCAGGCGACCCACATCGCCGCCGGCACGCTCGATCAGCGATTGTCGGCGCATGCGACCGCCGAGGAGTACCGTGGCCTGGTCGGTGTGTTGAACGGCATGCTGGACCGTCTGAGCAGCGCGTTCACGATCCAGCGCCGGTTCACGACCGACGTGAGCCACGAGCTGCGCACGCCGCTGACCGCACTGCGAGGCGAGATCGAGGTCACGTTGCGCAACGAGCGGTCGCCCCGGGAATATCAGCGGGTGCTGCACAGCGCGCTGGAGGAAATCGAG
>CAZXKN010000035.1:0-12623 GCA_964641815.1 uncultured Gemmatimonadaceae bacterium
TGAACAAGCTGCTCGCGCGCTATCCCAACAAGCAGGCGGCGCTGCTCCCGGCGCTATGGATGGTGCAGCGTGAGCGCGGCTGGATTTCCGATCAGAGCATGGCGGAGGTAGCCGAGGTCCTCGGGATCACGGCGGCGTACGTGAAGGGTGTGGTCACCTTTTACACGATGTACCACCAGCACCCGGTGGGCCGGCACTTCGTGCAGATCTGCACCACGTCGCCGTGCAACCTGTGCGGCGCCGAGGATGTGGTGAAGGCATTTCTGAAAGAGAGCGGCGCCGGCGAGCTCGGCGCGACGAGTCCTGACGGGCGGTTCACGGTGATCGAGGTCGAGTGCCTCGGCGCCTGCGGCTTCGCGACGCCGCTGCTCGTCGACGATGACTTTATCGAGAACGTGACGCCGGACAAGGTGAGAGAAATCGTGAGAAAATACCTGTGAGCAGAACGGCGAATGCAGAATGCTCAATGCTCAATGTTCAACGCTCAATGAACATTGATCATTCGACATTGAACATTGGACATTCCTGATGGGCTTCCCTCATAAGCCTCATGCGCGCGAAACCGTCGTCCTCTCGAAGTACTTCGGCGACGCCGAGGCCCGTTCGTTCAAAGGGTGGAAGAAGCGCGGCGGCTACGAGATGCTCGACAAGGCGCTCGCCATGGACCCGGCCGCCGTAATCGAAGAAGTGAAGAACTCGGGGCTGCGCGGCCGCGGCGGGGCGGGGTTCCCCACCGGTCTCAAGTGGTCGTTCATGCCGAAGGAAAAGAAGAAGGCGCACTACCTCTGCGTGAACGCCGACGAGTCCGAGCCGGGGACGTTCAAGGACCGCGAGATCATGCGCTGGACGCCGCACGCCCTGCTCGAAGGCACGGCGATCGCGGCGCACGCGATCCGCGCCGAAATCGCCTACATCTATGTGCGCGGCGAGTTCACGGAGCCCTTGGCGATTCTGGAGCAGGCGCTGGTCGAGGCGAACGCCGCCAAAGTGTTCGGCAAGATCAAGATTTTTCTGCATCGCGGCGCCGGCGCCTATATCTGCGGTGAAGAGACGGCGCTGATGAACTCGATCGAAGGGAAGCGCGGCAATCCGCGCATCAAGCCGCCGTTCCCCGCGGCCGCCGGCGTGTTCGGGCTGCCGACCACGATCAACAACGTCGAGACGCTGGTGGCGGTACCGCACATCCTCAAGAACGGCGCCGACTGGTACAAGAAGATGAGCCTCTCGAACCCGAAGAGCACGGGGACGAAGCTCTTCTCGGTGTGCGGCCATATCGCGCAGCCCGGCAACTACGAGGTGACGCTCGGCTTCCCGCTCAAAGACCTGTTGTACGAGCTGGCGGGCGGCATGCGGCCCGGCCGGACGCTCAAGGCGTGCATTCCCGGCGGGTCATCGGTGCCGATGTTGAACAGGGAAGAGACGGAGAGCTGCCTGCTCGATTACGAAGGCTGCGTCGAGAAGGGCACGATGATGGGCTCGGGCGGCGTGATCGTGTTCGACGACACGGCGGACATGGTCTACCAGACGATGCGGCTGACGCGCTTCTACGCGCACGAGTCGTGCGCGCAGTGTACGCAGTGCCGCGAGGGCACCGCCTGGACGACGAAGATCCTGGAGCGCATCCTCGCGGGCCAGGGCAAGACCAGCGACCTCGACCTGCTGCTCGAGCTGGCGGAGAACATGACGGGGAAGACGATCTGTGTGCTGTCCGACAGCTGCGCGGCTCCGGTCGTCAGCGCGATCAAGCGGTTCCGGAATGAATTCGAGGACTATATCGCGGGGCGGCGTAAACCGGTGATGGCAGCGTGACCAGCAAAGCCGAAGGCCGATAGCCGATGGCCGATAGCGTCATCAACCTCACCATCGACGGCGTTCCGGTCGCGGTACCTCCCGGCACGTTGCTGATCGAGGCCGCCAAGCAGGCCGGCGTCCTCGTGCCGCACTACTGCTACCACCCGGGGCTGCCCGTCGCCGGCGTGTGCCGCATGTGCCTGGTGCACGTCGAGAAGCAGCCCAAGCTCGCGATCGCCTGCGCCACGCAGGTCGCCGAGGGGATGGTCGTGAACACCGCGGCCACCGAGGCGAAAGCGGCGCGCCAGGGGGTGCTCGAGTTTCTCCTCATCAACCACCCGCTCGACTGCCCCATCTGTGACCAGGCGGGGGAGTGCGAGCTGCAGGACTTCGTCTTCCAGGAAGGCCGCGCCGCCACGCGCTATACCGAGTATCCCAAGCGCTTCAATCCGGTCGAGGACTTCGGTCCCGACGTGCTCTACGTCCCCAACCGCTGCATCCTGTGCACGCGCTGCGTGCGATTCATGGAGGACGTGGCCCAGGAGCCGGTGTTGAACGTGTCGGAGCGCGGCGACCGCGCCTTCATCGGGATTCACCCCGAGTCGCGGCTCGATCACCCGTGGGCGGGGAACGTGGTCGATCTCTGTCCGGTGGGGTCGCTGCTCAGCAAGGACTTCCTGCACAAGGCGCGCGCCTGGGAGCTCGACAAGGCGGCCTCGGTCTGCACCGGCTGCTCGCAGGGGTGCAACGTCACCCTCGATCTGCGCGACAACACCGTGGTGCGGGTGCGGCCGCGGCCCAACCTCGAGGTGAACCGCTACTTCATCTGCGACCACGGCCGCGCCAACTACCGCTGGATGAATCGCGGCGACCGCATCGAGGCGCCGCTGGTGCGCGAGGGCGGCGAGCTCGTCGCCACCGACTGGGATACCGCCCTCGACCGCGTGCGCGGTCTGGTACGCGGGGCGAGCGGCAAGGCGGTGACGATCGCCTCCCCCCTCGTTTCGACCGAGGCGCTCTACCTCGCCCGGCGACTGCTTTCCCGGTTCGACTGGACCGGGGCGTTCCAGATGGTTCAGGGCGAAGAGGCTCCGCTCGCCGGTGTGCCGAATCTCGCGCTGCGCGCCGACCGGGCGCCGAACGGCACGGGCGCCGAGCTGCTCGGCTACTCGAAGGACATTGCCAAGGCCATTGCGGGCGCCGCCGACGCGGCGCTGGTCCTCATCCTCGGTGAAGCCGATGTGCCCGTGGACACGAAGGGTGTCCTGGTCTACGCCGGCACGGTGCTTCCCGACCACGCGCGCCGTGCCGAGGTGGTGCTGCCGATCGCCAATGTCGCCGAGGAGGATGGTACGTACGTCAACCGCGACGGGCGCGTGCAGCGCTACCTCCAGGCAAAGTCCGCGCCGGGGATGGCGCGGCCGGCCTGGTGGGTGTTGAGCGAGCTCGTCGCCGAGCACGAGGGCGTGGAGCGGGCGATCTCCGCCGACGATGTGTTCGACATGCTGGCGGGCGCGGAGCCGTTCGCCGGGATCAGCTACGCGAAGCTCGGCCTCACGGGCGCCCGCGTGCACAACGGGGCGGGGGTGCCGGCATGACCTTCTTCCTCATCGCGTCGATCATCAAGCTGCTGGTCGTGTTTACGCTGATCATGGTGGGCGTGGCGCTGCTCACCTGGCTCGAGCGCCGCGTCTGCGCCTTGATGCAGGACCGCCTGGGACCGAATCGCGTCGGCCCCTTCGGGCTGCTGCAGCCAGCCGCCGACGGACTGAAGAACATCATCAAGGAAGAAACGTACCCGGCCACCGCGGACTTCTGGACGTTCATCCTGGCTCCGGCAGTGTCGTTCACCCCGGCACTGCTCACGTTCGCCGTGATCCCCTTCGGTGCGCCGCTGCACACGAAGTGGGGCGACGTGCCGCTGGTGGTGGCCGATCTGCCGGTGGGATTCCTCTATATCCTCGCGATCTCTTCGCTCGGCGTGTACGGCATCGTGCTCGCAGGGTGGTCGTCCAACAACAAGTACGCACTGCTGGGCGGCCTGCGCGCATCGGCGCAGCTGATCTCCTACGAGATCGCGATGGGGATGAGCACCGTCGCCGTGCTGCTCCTCGCCGGCAACGTGTCGCTCAACCAGATCGTGGCGCAGCAGCAGGGATCGATCATCCACTGGAACATCTTCCCGCTGTCGCTCGCCTTTTTCATCTTCATCGTCTCCGCCTTCGCCGAAACGAACCGCGTTCCGTTCGATCTCCCCGAAGCCGAGGCGGAGCTGGTGGCCGGGTATCATGCCGAGTACAGCTCGATGAAGTTCTCGATGTTCTACATCGCCGAGTACTCGAACATGGTGACAGCGTCGGCGCTCATGGCGACGCTGTTCTTCGGCGGCTGGAGCGTGCCGTTCACCACCTGGGGCCAGTCGGGCTCGCCCACGCTGATCCAGACGCTGGTGACGATGGCGGTGTTCTTCGCGAAGACGTTCTGCTTCCTGTTCCTCTACATCTGGGTGCGCTGGACGCTGCCGCGCTTCCGCTACGACCAGCTGATGTCGCTGGGGTGGAAGGTGATGCTGCCGCTGGCGCTGGTCTATCTGACCGTGATCGCGACGGCGATCTGGTTCTTCCACGACTTCCTCGGCTGGGCCTACGACACGCGCTTCTCGCTCGCGCTGTTCGCCGTCAACGTGGCGCTCGCCATCCCGCTGTTGTTCGTGCTCGATCGCGGTCACATCGTGGCCGGCTCGGTCGAGCGGAGGCGCGCCTAGATGCCGATCACGGTGAAAGTGCTGCGCCGGCCGACGGGTGGCACGTCGTACCTGCGCGCGATGTTCAAGGGGATGCTGCTGACGTTCTCGCACATCTTCCGTCCCAAGGTGACGATGCAGTACCCCGAGGAAAAGAGCAGCAAGGACTGGACGCTCTCTTCGCGCTGGCGCGGTACGCACCGCATGCTCACCGACGAGCAGGGGCGCGCCAAGTGCGTCGCCTGCGGGCTGTGCCCGCAGATCTGCCCCGCCAACTGCATCAAGCTGGTGCCGGGAGAAGACGAGCAGGGCAACCGCTACCCGCTGATCTACGAGATCGACGAGTTCCGCTGCGTCTTCTGCGGCTACTGCCAGGAAGTGTGCCCCGAGGAGGCGATTCATGTCGGGGTGCACTACGAGAACTCGGAGTTCGAGCGCGGGCGGTTCGTCTACGACCTGGAGCGGCTGTGCGCGCAGACGCACCCCGTCTCCACGCTGTGGGACCCGTCGGACCCCAAAGGGGAGTGATGCCGTCCATCCTCGCCGTCGTGTACTGGGCCTTCGCCGGGCTCGCGGTGATCGCGTCGGCGATGTGCATCACGCGCCGCAATCCGCTCGCCAGCGCCCTGTGGCTGGTGCAGACGCTGTTCTGCGTCGCCGTGCTGTTCACGATTCTGCACGCGCCGTTCATCGGCGTGCTCCAGGTGCTGGTGTACGCCGGCGCGATCATGGTGCTGTTCCTGTTCGTCATCATGCTGCTCAACCTGGGGCGCGCGAGCGGCGACCTGAAGGGGCTGGTGGCCTCGGCCGTAGCCACGGTGCTCGGCATCGGGCTGCTGCTCGACCTGCGACCCATTTCGCACGCCGGACCCCCGGACGCGATCGTGCTGCCCGCCGGCGCGCTCGACTCGATGTTGGTACACCAGGGCGTCGTCGGATCGGTCGCGGGGCCCTTGTTCGATACCTATCTCGTCCCGTTTGAGATCACGAGCCTGCTCCTGACCGCCGCCATCGTGGGGGCGGTCGTGCTCGCGAAACGGAAGCTCTAGATGTTCACCGGCGCCACGCTCGCGGTCTCGGCGGTGCTGTTCGCGATCGGCACGATCGGCGTGCTGCTGCGCCGCAACGCGATCGTGATCTTCATGTGCGTCGAGCTGATGCTCAACGCCGTGAACCTCACCTTCGTCGCCTTCGCCGAGCGGCTCGGCGTGGCGGGACAGATCTTCGTGTTCTTCGTGATGGCGGTGGCGGCCGCGGAAGCGGCGGTCGGCCTCGCGATCATCCTCGCGGTCTACCGTCACAAGGAGACGGTCGACCTGCAGCACATCAACCTCTTGAAGGGCTGACCGGAGCCGCATGCACCTCGTCTGGCTCGTCCCCCTGCTGCCGCTCGCCGGCTTCCTGGTGAACGGGACGCTCGCCCTGGCCAAGTCGCGCGCCAAGGGGATCGTGTCGCTCATCGGGGTGGGGACGCTGCTCGCCGCCTTCGGCGTGGCGGTGTACGTGGTGCTCGATCTCGCGCGCACGCACCCCGACGCGCCGGTCGTCTTCCGCTACTGGGACTGGATCCCGGTGGGGACGCTGCAAGTGAGCGCCGCGCTGCAGGTCGATCAGCTGTCGGCCGTGATGCTGCTCGTCGTCACCGGCGTGGGCTCGCTGATCCACATCTTCAGCGTCGGCTACATGCACGACGACGACGGCTACGCGCGCTACTTCGCCTACCTGAACCTGTTCGTCTTCTTCATGCTGACGCTCGTGCTGGGGGCGAACTTCCCGGTCACGTTCGTCGGGTGGGAAGGTGTCGGGCTGTGCTCGTACTTGCTGATCGGGTTCTGGTTCGAGGACAAGGTGAACGCCGACGCAGGGTAGAAGGCGTTCATCATGAACCGCATCGGCGACTTCGGCTTCCTCGTCGCCATGTTCCTGATCTGGCAGCACACCGGCTCGCTCGATTACGGGACGGTGTTCGCCCAGGCGCCCACGGCGCTCGCGATGGGCGGCGGCGGCGCTACCGCGATCACGCTGTTCCTGTTCCTCGGCTGCACCGGCAAGTCGGCGCAGATCCCCCTCTATACGTGGCTGCCCGACGCGATGGCGGGTCCCACGCCGGTGTCGGCGCTGATCCACGCCGCCACGATGGTGACGGCAGGCGTGTTCCTCGTCGCCCGGGCCAATGTGCTGTTCGCGCTGGCGCCGCTGTCGCAGGCGGTCGTCGCCGGGGTGGGCGCGGCCACGGCGCTGTTCGCCGCGACGATCGCGCTGAAGCAGTGGGACATCAAGCGCGTGCTGGCGTACTCCACGGTCTCGCAGCTCGGCTACATGTTCGTCGGCGTCGGCACGGGAGCGATGGCGGCGGGGATCTTCCACCTCGCGACGCACGCCTTCTTCAAGGCGCTGCTGTTTCTCGGGTCGGGCTCCGTGATCCACGCGATGCACCACGCCTTTCATGCGACGCACTCGCACGAGGACGCGCAGGACATGCGCAACATGGGCGGCCTGGCGCGCTATCTCCCCTGGACGTGCACGCTGATGTGGATCGCCACGCTCGCCATCGCGGGGATCCCGCCGTTCTCCGGATTCTTCTCGAAGGATGAAATCCTCGGCGCCGCCTTCGCCCGCGGCACCGCGCAGCCCGTGTGGTATGTCTTCTGGGCACTGGGGCTCGGCGCCGCGCTGCTCACCGCGTTCTACATGACGCGCATGATGCTCTATACGTTCCACGGCCCGAACCGCAGCGGCAGCCAGGAAGAGACCCACCTGCACGAAGCGCCGGCGGTGATGACGGGACCGCTCGTCGTGCTCGGGATCCTGTCGCTCGCGGGCGGGGCGCTGAACCTGCCGTCGCTCGTCGGCGGCAGCGCGTGGCTCGAGCACTGGCTCGAGCCCATCACCGCCGCGGGAGCCGCGCTCGTGCACCTGCCGGAAGTCGCGTCGAGCACCGAATGGACACTGATCGGCACGGCGGTGGCGATCGCGATCGTGGGTATCGTGGCGGCGCTGCGGATGCTCGATCTCACGGCACTCGTCCCCGCCAGATCGGCACTCGCCGACACGGGGCTCGGCCGGATCCTCAACCGGAAGTGGTACGTAGACGAGTTGTATGACGCATGTGTAGTGCGGCCGATCATGTGGTTCTCGCGCGCGGTGTTGTGGCGCGTCGTCGATGCCGGGATCATCGACGGGGTGGGGGTCAACGGGGCCGCGGCGACGTCGCGCATCCTCGGCTGGCTCACCAGTCGGCTGCAGACGGGTGAGCTGGGATTCTACGCCGTGATCTTCGTCATCGGTGTGGTCGTCGTGCTCTCGCGGGCGCTGCGCTGATGACGTACGACCATCTCGTCCTCACGATCCTGCTGGCGTGGCCGCTCCTCGCCGCCGCGGCGCTGTGGCTCGTCCCCGAGGGCCGGGCGAAGCACGTGGCGTTCGCCGCCGCGCTGATCGAATTCGCCGTCTCGGTGCCGCTGTGGTGGCGGTTCGTCCCATCGGGCGGCATGCAGTTCGAGGCGAATGTGCCGTGGATCGCGGGGTGGGGGATCACCTACCACGTCGGGCTCGACGGCATCTCGCTCTTTCTCGTGCTGCTCACGACGTTTCTCGTGCCGCTGTCGGTGCTGGGGAGCTACACCTACATCACCAAACGGGAGCGCGGTTTCTACGCCAACCTCCTGGTGCTCACCACCGGGATGATCGGCGTGTTCGTCGCGCTCGACCTGTTCCTGTTCTACGTGATGTGGGAGGTGATGCTGATCCCGATGTACTTCATCATCGGGATCTGGGGCGGCGACCGCCGGCTCTACGCGGCGATCAAGTTTTTCATCTATACGATGTTCGGGTCGCTGTTGATGCTGGTGGCGATCCTCGGACTGTATTTCATCGTCGGATCGCGCACCGGGACGTACTCGTTCGACTACGGCTTCCTGCTCGGCAACGCGAGAGGGCTCGGGTCGCTGGCGTGGTGGTTCTTCGGCGCCTTCTTCCTCGCGTTCGCGATCAAGGTGCCGATGTTCCCGTTCCACACCTGGCTCCCCGACGCGCACGTCGAGGCGCCGACGGCGGGCTCGGTGATCCTCGCGGGCGTCCTGCTCAAGATGGGCACGTACGGATTCCTGCGCTTCGCGCTGCCGTTCTTCCCGGAGGTGGCGCTGAGCCCCACGGTGCAGGCGGTGGTGGTGACGCTGTCGCTCATCGGAATCATCTACGGCGGCCTCGTCGCCATGGTGCAGCCCGATGTGAAGAAACTCGTCGCGTACAGCTCGGTGTCGCACCTCGGCTTCGTGATGCTCGGCATCTGGGCGCTGACGCTGCAGAGCGTGCAGGGGGCGCTGCTCGTGATGATCAATCACGGCCTCTCGACGGGCGCGCTCTTCTTCCTCGTGGGCATGCTGTACGAGCGGCGCCACAGCCGGCTGATCGAGGCATTCGGCGGGCTGGCGCGCGTGGTGCCGCTGCTCGCCACGGTGCTCACGATCGTGTCGCTGTCGTCGATCGGACTGCCCGGCACGAACGGCTTCGTGGGTGAGTTCCTGATCCTGATCGGGGCCTTCCGGACCTATCCGTGGGCCGCCGGCATCGCTACGACGGGCGTGATCGTCGCGGCGATGTACCTGCTCTGGGCACTGCAGCGCGTGATCTTCAACAAGCTCGACAAGCAGGAAAACGAGCACCTCCCCGACCTGTCGTGGCGGGAAATCGCCGTGCTGGTGCCGATCCTGGCCGGCATCTTCTGGATCGGGCTCTACCCGAAGCCGATCCTGCAGCGTATGGAGCCGGCCGCCCAGCATCTCATCGATACGCTGCGCCCCGGCGCGCAGGCGGCGCTGCGATGAATCTCGATCTCTCGACGTCCACGGGCCTGCTGATCGGGCTGCTCCCCGAGCTGGTCCTCACGGTGTGGGGACTGGTGCTGCTCGCCGTGGTCGCCTGGCGTCACAAGACGCCGCGCGACCTGCGCCTCGCCGGGTGGATCACGCTCGCCGGCCTCGCGACGAGCGCTGCCGCCGTGTGGTGGCTGTGGTGGAACCGGGCGGGCACTGCGGGGATCACGCCGATGGTGGCGGTGGACGACTTCCGCTACGTGGCGGACTGGCTGTTCCTCGGCGCGGGCGCGCTGACCGTGATGTTCTCGTTCGCCTACCTCGAGCGCGAGTCGCTCCTGGCGCCCGAGTACTACGTGCTGCTCGTCTTCGCCACGATCGGGATGATGCTGATGGCGGGCGGGGAGGATCTGATCGTGATCTTCCTCGGTCTCGAGCTGATGTCGGTGTGCGTCTACGTGCTGGCGGGCATCGACCGTCGCAGCGCGCGGGCCGCCGAGGCCGCGCTGAAATATTTTCTGCTCGGCGCATTCGCGTCGGCGTTCCTGCTCTACGGCATCGCGCTCACCTACGGCGCCACCGGCACGACCAACCTCTCGATGATCGGCATGCAGGTCGCCTCCCTGGGTCTTGCCAGGAGCCCGTTGCTCCTGATCGGGCTCGGGCTGTTGCTCGTGGGATTCGGCTTCAAGACCGCCGCGGTGCCGTTCCACATGTGGGCGCCCGACGTGTACGACGGATCGCCCACGCCGGTAACGGGCTTCATGGCGACGGCGGTGAAGGCCGCGGCGTTCGTCGCGCTGGCACGCGTGCTGGTCGAGGCGTTCTCCGCCACCGCCGCATGGCACAGCATCGTAGTCGGGCTCGCCGTGCTGACGATGGTGATCGGCAACCTCGTCGCGCTGGCGCAGCGCAGCCTCAAGCGCATGCTCGCCTATTCGTCCGTGGCGCACGCCGGTTACCTGCTGGTCGCGGTCTCGGCGGGCAGCTCCCAGGGCAACGCGGCGGTGCTGTTCTACCTGGCGGCCTACGGTCTCACCTCGATCGCAGCGTTCGCGCTGGTCGCGGCACGCGGCCGGGGCGGGGAGAGCGATCTCCAGATCGACGATCTCGCGGGCCTCTCGATCGACAAGCCGTGGCTCGCGTTCGCACTCGCCGTGTGCATGCTGTCGCTGCTCGGGTTCCCCGGGACCGCCGGCTTCATCGGCAAGTGGTATATCCTGCTGGCCGCCGTGAGCGCCGGGAAGGGTTGGCTCGCCACCGTGCTCGTGCTCACGAGCCTGATCTCGGCGGGGTACTATCTCCCCGTCATCATGGCGATGTACATGCGTCCGGTGCCGTTCGCCAATGCCCACGGCGGCCTCACGTTCGGCCGGCTGGGATTCGTCGCGCTTGCGCTGTGCATCGCCGCGGTGATCTACTTCGGCGTGCTGCCCCATCAGCTGCTCGACCTCGCGCGCGACAGCGGCGCCGCGATCCATCCCACCGCCCTCACCGCTCCCGTAGCGGGAAACTGACTCGGGGGACCCCGTGAACGTCCCCGCAACGATCTTCCGTCAATACGACATCCGCGGCACCACGGGCGACCAGCTCACGCCCGCGCTGGCGCGCGCCGTCGGTGCGGCCTACGCCACCTTCGCCCGCGCCAAACTGGGCCGCCCGGTCGTCGTCGCCCTCGGCCGCGACAACCGTCCCTCGGGTGAGGAGCTGGCACCGGCCGTCGCGGCAGGGGTCGTGGCGGCGGGCGGGAGAGTGGTGGACGTGGGGACGGTCCCGACGCCCGCGCTCTACTTCGCCACGCACACGCTCGAGGTCGACGGCGGCATTCAGGTCACCGGCTCGCACAATCCCCCCGAGTTCAACGGCTTCAAGATGGTGCTCTCGGGAGAAGCGATCTACGGCGACGACATCCAGAAACTGTACGAGATGATCAGCGCCGACCGGCTCGACAGCATGCCGGGCGGCAGCCGCACCGAGGCGAGCGTCCTCGCCGCCTACCGCGCCGCGATCGTGCAGCACAACACGCCGCTCGCACGGCGCGTGAAGGTCGTGGCTGATTGCGGCAACGGCGTCACGAGCCTCGTCGCGATCGAGACGTTGCGCGACCTGGGCTGCGACGTCGTGGCGCTGTTCGACACGTCGGACGGCCGCTTTCCGAACCATCACCCCGACCCGACCGTGGTCGAGAACCTGAAAGACCTGCAGGCGGCAGTGAAGCGGGAAAAAGCCGAGCTGGGGATCGCATTCGACGGCGATGGCGACCGTATCGGCGCCGTGGATGAGCAGGGCACTCCGATCTTCGGCGACGTGCTGCTGGTGTTGTTCGGCCGCGATCTGGCGCAGCGCTTCGGCAAGGGCAAGGCGGTGATCTTCGACGTGAAGTGCTCGGAGATCCTGCCCGAAGAGCTCGAGCGCGCCGGTCTCGTGCCGACGATGTGGAAGACGGGGCACTCGCTCATCAAGCAGAAGATGAAGGACACCGGGGCGCCGCTGGCCGGCGAGATGAGCGGCCACGTCTTTTTCGGGGGCGACTGGTTCGGATTCGACGATGCGCTGTTCGCCGCCGCCCGCCTGTTGCAGTACCTCGCGCGGAGCCCGGGGCCCTTGTCCCGGCATCTCGCCGACCTGCCGCAGACGGTCTCGACCCCGGAGATGCGAGTCGATTGTCCCGACGAGCGCAAGTTTCCGCTGGTCGAGGAAGCGGCGCAGTATTTCGCGACCAAGTATCCCGTCTCCACCCTGGACGGCGTGCGGATCAAATTCGCCGAGGGGTGGGGATTGCTCAGGGCGTCGAATACGCAGCCGGTGCTGGTGATGCGCTTCGAGGCGAAGACGCCCGCGGCGCTCGCCGCCTACCGCGGTGAAGTCGAGGGGTGGCTGGCGCGCCACGCGTCCGGGCCGTGACCCTGGGCGGGCGGCGCCGCGGCCGCGCGCTGCTGGTTGCGGCGGCCTGTGTGGCGGTGCTGCTCGTCGCCGGCCGCTCGGTCGCCGTAGAAACCGTCGAGCATGCCTGGGCCGCCACCCTCCGCGGCGGCCCGGTGTACCTCGAGATCCGCACGCTGCAGCGGCTGCTGCACTGGCTCGTGATCTTCGTGTCGGTGCTGTGGGGCGCCGGCAACCTCTACATCGTCTATCGCGCCATCGGCTCGGTGCAGATGCCGCGCCGCGTCGGCAACCTCGAGATCGTCGAAGCCGTCCCGCAACGCCTCCTCCTCACCCTCGCCATCCTGATCGGCGTCGTCTTCGGCCTCGGGCTGTCCTGGGGCACCGGCGAC
>CAZXKN010000036.1:0-25345 GCA_964641815.1 uncultured Gemmatimonadaceae bacterium
CCGCGAGGGCGCCGCTCTCGTGGGGATCGATTCGCTCAACATCGATGACACCGCTGATGGGACGCGTCCCGCCCATACGATCCTGCTCGGCGCCCCTGTGACGATCGTCGAGCACCTCACGGGGCTCGAGCGCCTGCCCGACAAGGGCTTCAGGTTCTTCGCCGTCCCGGTGAAGGTGCGCGGGATGGGGTCGTTCCCCGTTCGGGCGTTCGCTCGGATTGACTAGTGGGCTCTGATTGGAACGCTGGCGTAGGGCTCCTCTCGGGCTCGACTCCCCAACTTCCCCACTCCACCACCCCCCGGAGTCGCCCTCGAGGAGCCCTACGCCCCGCGTTATCACCACTGAATAGGTTCTGCACATTGAAGTGAGTCAGGCCGGCGAGCATACTAGTTGCCAAACACTGGAGGACACGATGCAGTCTCGCAGTTATGACGCGATCGTCGTCGGGTCCGGGATCTCCGGCGGGTGGGCCGCGAAGGAGCTGACGGAGAAAGGCCTGCAGGTCCTGATGCTCGAGCGGGGCAAGAACATCGAGCACATCAAGGACTACGTCAACGCGACCAAGGCTCCGTGGGAGTATCCCCATCGTGGCGGGCACACCCGCGCGATGGAAGAAGCCTACCCCGTCCTGAAACGGGACTATCCGCTCAACGAAAAGAACCTCGACTGGTGGGCGTCCGACAAGGATTCGCCCTACACCGAGATCAAGCGCTTCGACTGGTTCCGCGGCTACCACGTGGGTGGACGCTCGCTGCTGTGGGGCCGCCAGAGCTATCGCTGGAGCGATTTCGACTACGAAGCGAACCTGAAGGAGGGCGTTGCCGTCGACTGGCCGATCCGCTACGCCGACATCGCGCCGTGGTACGATCACGTCGAGCGGCACGCCGGCATCGCGGGCTCGCTCGAGAAAATGCCGCAGCTTCCCGACGGACAATTCCAGCCGGCCATGCCGCTCAACTGCGGCGAGGACCTCATCGCCGGAAGGTTGAAGAAGCAGTTCGGCGGTCGCCGCCGCATCATCCCGGGGCGCACGGCGAATCTCACGAAGCCCCTGCCGGGACGAGCCCAATGCCAGTACCGCAACGCCTGCTGGCTGGGGTGTCCGTTCGGCGGCTACTTCAGCACCCAGTCTTCGACGCTGCCGGCGGCGATGGCGACGGGCCGGCTGACGCTCACGCCGTTCGCGATCGTCACCGAGATCCTCTACGACAAGGACAAGAAGCGCGCGACCGGCGTCCGGGTGATGGACGCCATGACCAACAAGACCATCGAGTACACGGCGCGCATCATCTTCCTGTGTGCGTCGACGTTGAACTCGACCTGGCTGCTGCTGCGTTCGGCGACCGACATCTGGCCCGAAGGATTGGGCTCGAGCTCGGGGGAGCTGGGCCACAATCTCATGGATCACCATTTCCGCGCCGGCGCCGCGGGCGACATCGAGGAGCCCGGGCTCGACGCGAAGTACTACTTCGGGCGGCGGCCCACGGGGTTCTACATACCGCGCTACCGCAACCTGTTCGGCGACAAGCGGCCGTATCTGCGCGGCTTCGGGTACCAGGGCGGCGCGTCGCGCGAGGGCTGGTCGCGCGCGGTGGCCGAGCTGGGGGTGGGGGCGGCGTATAAGGACGCGGCGGCGCAGCCGGGGAAATGGACGATCGGCGCCACGGCGTTCGGCGAAATGCTGCCGAACCACGCCAACAAAGTCACGCTCGACAAGACGAAGACGGACAAGTGGGGACTGCCGGTGCTCGCGATCGATTGCGCCACCGGTGAGAACGAGCGCCTGATGCGCGACGACATGAAGAACGACATGGCCGAGACGCTCACGGCGTGCGGCGTCAAGAATGTCCGGACGTACGACAACGGGTACTTCCCGGGCATGGGGATCCACGAGATGGGCACGGCGCGGATGGGCCGTGACCCGAAGACGTCGGTCCTGAACAGCCACAACCAGGTGTGGGACGCGCAGAACGTGTTCGTCACCGACGGCTCCTGCATGGTGTCGACGGCGTGTCCCAATCCTTCCCTGACCTATATGGCACTCACCGCGCGCGCGGCGGATTACGCCGTGAACGAGATGAAGCGCAACAATCTCTAGTCCCGACGGGGGAACGCATGACGCCGGAAACCGGACAATCTCACCTGATCGATCGTCGCGAGGCCATTCGGCGGGTCAGCGCGCTGCTCGGCGGGATCGCGCTCGTCTCGGAGACCGCGCTGCTCGAGGCATGCGGCGGAGAGCGCAACGCCGCGCGCACGGGTGCCGCGACCTTCTCCGCGAACGACGTCGCATTTCTCGACGAGGTCGCAGACACCATTCTCCCCGAGACCTCGACGCCGGGGGCGAAGGCGGCGCAGGTGGGAGCCTTCATGGCGCTGATGGTCACCGACACGTACAGCGATCGCGACCAGCAGGTCTTCAAGAACGGCCTGCAGCAGATCGACACGGCGTGCCAGCAGATGCACAAGACGGGGTTCATCGCGGCGACGCCGGCACAGCGCCTCGCCCTGCTGGATCAGATCGACAAGGAGCAGAAGGCGTACATGGACGACCGCGCCGCCAAGCAGGCAGCCGCGACGGATGCGGCACCCGCGCCCGACACGCCACCCCACTTCTTCCGCATGATCAAGGAGCTGACGCTGCTGGGCTACTTCACCTCCGAGATCGGATACACGAAGGCGATGCGCTACGTCGAAGCCCCGGGGCGATTCGATCCCTGCGCGCCGTACCACCCGGGGGAGACGTCCTGGGCGCAGCACGCTTGATCGACACGCTCGTCGGGGCGGCGCTGGGTCTCGCAATCGGGCTGCTGGTCGGGCTCGTGGCGTTCATCGTCTGGCGCGCGAAGTACGCGGGCGCGATCCGCGCTGACGCGGTGGCGAGGAGCCTGGCGGTCACCGTGGGAAAGGTCTCCGAGCAGCTCGTGCCCTACCTCCCCGGCTTCGGCTACAACCCCAAGGACGCCCGCTTTCTCGGCAGTCCAGTGGATTTCGTGGTGTTCGACGGATTGGACGCCGGTGCCCTCGAGCGCGTGGTGTTTCTCGAAGTGAAGACCGGGGCGGCGGCCCTCTCGACCCGTGAGCGTCAGGTACGCGACGCGATCGAGAGCGGCCGCGTCGCCTGGGGCGAGTTGCGCTTGTAGAGGCAGGTGGTAGGTGACCTGTCACCTAAAAGGTCAACTCAACTCCCAATCGTACCAACCGCGGCGGCCCATAGTAGAAGAGCGGCTGCGCGAAGTCGCGCGCCGCAGCCATGTACAGCGGCAGCAGCTCGTTTTGCCCCTCGATCAACCCGTTTCCGTCGAGATCGGCCCACTGCCGGTAGCGCGGCGATTCGTAGGGAATCGCTTCCGGATGCGCGTTGTACGCCGCCACGGCGATCGCCTGCAGTGTCCCGCTGGTGAGCGTGGGTTGGCCGGTATCACGCCGCACCGACAGGGTGTTGCGCCGGTTCAGAAGATTGCGACCGTCGATATAGAGGCCGCCGTTCAGCCCCATGAGGCGGATCGGGCGGCGCACCAGCGCGTCCAGCGAATACTCGGGCGGGAGTCGCGCGCTGTTGGGGAGTCCGATCAGCGTGTCACCCGCGGTGTTGGTGCGCGAATACGGCAGCCCCGACCCGAAGTGGAAGATCGCCGCCGCCTCGAGTCCCCCGAAGATCGCCTGTCCGAAAACCCTGGGGCCGGCTCCGTCGTTCACGCGTCCCTGACCGATCACCGTGAGGCTGTGGCGGCGGTCGTAGTCGAGCGGGAACTCGACGCGGGCCGGGAAGATCGTGTCCTGGCCCGGGGGCAGCAGCGAGTCGATGCGGATGCGCCGCAGGATCTGGAACGCGTTCGTGGCGGTGGCGGTGGCGGTCTGCAGCGTATACGCGACGCGCATCCCCCACCCGTGCGTCGTCTCCTTCTCGAAGATCAGCTCGACGCCTTTCACGGTGCCGAAGTCGGTGTTGCCGAAGATCGTGGAATCGGGATCGAGCGTCAGCGGCACCGACGCCACGAGCCCATCGAGCCGCTTGATGTAGAGATTGGTCCGCACCGACGTGATGTCGGTGGGCCGGAGGCGCAGCGAGAACTCGTATTGCATCGCGCTCTCGAAGCCGAGCGCGGGGTTGCCTTCGCGGAAGCGGCCGGTGCGCGTCGTGTCGTCGAACGCCGCGTCGACGAGATACTGGAAGTCCGGCGCCTGGCTGAACCGTCCCCAGCTCGCCACGAACGTGGCGCCCTTGAGCACCGTCGACACCGCGAGCCGCGGGTTGATCGAGCGCTGCGCCCCGAACCGCTTGCCGCCCAGTCCCACCGGCAGGCGGCCGTCGAACTGGTCGTAGCGCAGCCCGATCGTGAACGCGAGGTCCTGGACGCGCAGCTGCGTCTCGGCGTACGCCGCGGCGCTCAGCGGCTTGAAATCGGACGCGGTGGGCGGCGGGATGGTGCTGTCCACCGGGAGATACGCGAACACCCGCTGGAACGTCTGCACATGCTGCCCCGCGATTTCGCCGCCGAGGTAGAAATCGGCATCGCGGCCGGCGCCGAGCGTCACGTCCAGCTTGCCGCGCAGCTCGCGGAAGCGGTTCCAGGCAATCTCGCCGCGCGAGCCGTCGCCTAGGAAGAACGCCGGCACGCCCCAGGGACTGCGGTCGCTGAAGTCGGGAGCGACGAATCCCGGGACCGCGCTCCGCGCCGCCGTCGTGTCCATGCGCTCGGCGAGGTCCTCGCCCTGGAAGTGGAACGTCGAGAAGGTGAAGCCGCCGACCGAGAGCTGCGGCTGATCGGCGAGCGCGCCGCGGAAGAAGCTGCGGTCGAAGTAGCCCAGCCGCAGGTCGATCGTGAGCGGGTTGAGCGCGTCCGGGCCCGAGGTGTGCTGGATCTGACCGGTGACGAGCGAGGCGCGCACCCGTTGCGCCGGAGCGAACGCTGGATCGTACTTGAACGCCGGATCGAACAGCAGCTGTTGATCGATCGACTGCAATCCGAAGAGCCGGACCGTCTGCCGCGTCCCCAGCGGAATGGTGAATTTCAAGCCGGCGTCGTAGCGCTCACCGCTGTTGTGCGGCAGAAGATAGGGATTGTCGTTGCGGGGATCGCGCGCGTCGGGCGGCGGGGGCGCGTTCACCGGGTCGGCGTCGAGGCGGCCTTCGGCATCGAGCACGCCCACGACACCGATGCCCTTCCCCAGGGGACCCGACGCCGCGACCACGAACCGGTCGATGCCGTAGTCCCACCCCTGCGGCAGCGGACGATCGGTCTCGAGCGACGAGCGTCCTTCCCAGTGATCGCCGCCATCCTTCGTCACGACGTTGATCAGTCCCGAGATCGCCTGGCCGTAGCGGGCCGAGAATCCGTTGGTGACGAGCGAGGCCTCGGTGAGGATGTCGGGCGGAATGCGCAGGCCGATCGATCCCGTCGAGGCGTCGAGCTGGTTCTTGACGCCGATGCCGTCGAGCACGAACGCCTGCTCGCCGAGCCGGCCGCCACGATAACTCTCCCCGACCGCTCCAGCCGATAATGCGACGGCCTCCGCGACGGTCGTGACGGGGAGCTTGCGGATCTCTTCCCCGGTGACGCGCTGCAGGTCCTGCGGCACCATCGGATCGAGCACGCGATCGGGCGTCGCCGTCACGGCGATCGACTCCACCTGTAACGCCAGCGCGGTGAGCGCGGCGTTGAGGGGAACCGTCTCGCCGCTGCGCACCAGGACGCTGTCGTAGACCAGGGGGCGATAGCCGATGCGGCCGATCTGCACCCGGTGCCAGCCGCTGCGCACCTCGCGGACCCGGTAGAAGCCGCCGCTGTCGGTGGCCGCGCCTTGCCGGCCGCCGTCCACCGAAATCAGGGCGCCGGCGATGCTCAGCGACGACGTGGCGTCGCGCACGCGCCCCGCGATCGCGCCGCCGGTCTGAGCGGCGAGCGATCCGGCCGACAGAACGGCGAGAACAAAAGCACCGAACGTCGTGCTCGTGACTCTGGTACCGCGAGTGAACTCGCGGCTCGGCGCCTGCGGCGACGCGTCTTGAAAGACGCTGGGAACGCCGCGCCATTCATGGCCCGTCGCGAAGCGCCGAGCCGCGACTTCAGTCGCGGAAAAGACGTGTGGCGCATTCATCACGGCGTCTCCAGGAGCCAGAGATCGGTGGACCGGGATCCCCCCACGTAGGACTCCGCCACGATTCGTTTCCCGTCAGGAGAGAGCGCCGGGTGGCGGAACAATGATCCCGCTGCGAGCGGCGTCTCGCTGCTATTCACCGGGTCCACCAGTACGAGTGTCCCGCCACTGTCGCGTTGAATGCCCCCGGTTATGGAGTCGGGGGTGAATGACACCAGGCCGCCGACGACCGCCAGGAGTCGGCCGCCACCGACCTGCACGTCGCGCGCGATGCCGCCGCCGAAATTGTGCACCACGGTGATGGCACTATCCGCCAGCGTAAAGCGCAAGATCCGTGTGTCCCCGTTGACGGTGAAGAAGAGCGTATCGTGACCGGCGACCGTCACCGAGGACGCCTGAGCGGTGCCGGGCAGCACGTGCAGCGCGGGAGTCGGCGAGCCGAAATCGAGCCGCATGATCTCGAGCCCCGAGGGCAGCGTATCGCGCAACACGCAGTTCATGCACACCGCGGGATACGACACCTGCTGGCCGACGTACATCACCGAGGTGTCGTTGAGCCAACGCACTTGTGCCACACCCTGATGGATACGACCGCTGGGACTGGGATAGGGAATGGACGGGAGCAGCACGCGCACGGTGACGGGATCGGCGAGCGTGCCGACGACGAGCTGCTGGTCGTGTGTCGTTACGGGCCATCCAGCCGAGAACGACGCCGTCCCCCGGACGTAGGCGAGTCGGCCGTTCGGGTCGATCGCCGCAGCGCTATAGGCATCCACCGAATCGTCGGCTGCCGGTATGCGGTCGCAGATCTCCCGTTCGATCGAGCCGCCTCCGGCCGGCATCAGGACGAGGCAGCGGTCCTTATCGTCGCGATCGAGGCGCTCCATCGTATAGAAGAAGCCGCTCCCGTCGGGGAGCCAGACGGGTCCCAGGTCCTCACCCGGGTTGTAGGTGAGCCGCAGCGGCACGACGTTGCCGAATGGTCCGCCGGGGGTGAAACTGCCGACGGACATCGGCTGGTCGTGCGTGCAGGCGGCCGTGAGGCACAGGAGCGCGCAGCGCGCTACCGACGTGGGGTGCACAGGCACCCCGAAACCTCTCACCGAGTCTTCCGCACGTACAGTCCATCGAACACCGACTGCCACTGTTTCCCATCGGAACTCGACTCCCACAGCTGCCGGACAGTGCCGTCGGCATTACGAAAGAAGGTGAGCCGCTGCTGCTGCGGTGCACCCTGTGGGCCCGGGGCGACGCCGCTGTAGACAAGTTTCCCGTCGGCGTACTGACCGCTCAGAAACAGGGTCGTTCCGGACGATGAGACCCAGACCTGATGCCACAGGCCGTCCGAGCGGTCGTAGAAGTTGAGGCTCTGCCCCGTGCTGCCCCCTGCTCCGGTCCAATGCTCGTGCACGAGGCAACCCGACTCCTCCTGTGTCACCAGATTCGTACCAGCCTGTTTACCGCTGCTGGTGACGTTCCAGTCCCCGACCCAGAAATCGAGTTGACGGTATTTGGGATCGTCGCAGCGTGGGGGACTCTGCGATGCAGCGGGCGCGACCACCGTGAGCAGGAGGGCGATCGAAGAGAAAGGGCGCATTGGACCGACCTTGAAAGAGGTGAGACGTATGGATAAGGCGTATGGAGAGAATGCGTAAGGAAGAGAC
This sequence comes from uncultured Gemmatimonadaceae bacterium, assembly GCA_964641815.1. Taxonomy (GTDB): domain Bacteria; phylum Gemmatimonadota; class Gemmatimonadetes; order Gemmatimonadales; family GWC2-71-9; genus DASTHG01. The sequence goes on from CAZXKN010000036.1 coordinate 7,768, forward strand.
GTCAGGAAACGTCAGGGAACGGTGAACCGGTGCATCTGGCCGACGATTTCCTTCACGATCTTTGCGGCCACGCGTGCGGTCAAACCGGCCGGGTCGAGTTCGGGATTCAACTCGACGATATCGGCTCCCACCACCGGGACCTCGAGGCGATGAAGCACCGAGAGAAAGTCGCGCACCGTGATGCCGCCCGGCTCGGGGTGTGACACACCGGGACAGTGCGCCGGGTCGAATCCGTCGAGATCGATCGACAGATACACGGGATGCGCGAGACGGGGCCGACGGCCCTCCGTCCAGGCGTCCATGTCGATCACGTCGACCTCGAAGCGATCGGCCTGGGCCCGCTGCTGTCCCGTCATCGTGCGAATCCCCGCCTGCACCAGCTCGTCGGTGAGCCGCTCCTCGAGCACCCGCGCGAACGGACAGGCGTGCGAGAACCGGTCTCCTGCGAATTCCTGGTAGAGATCGGGGTGGGCATCGATGTGCAGCACGCTGAGCTGGTGGTGGCGCGGCCGCAGCCCCCGCAGCACCGGGTAGGTGATCGAGTGATCGCCGCCCAACACGATCGGCCGCGCGCCGGATGCCACCAGCTTGCCCACGGCCTGCTCGATGCGCGCCCGCGCCGTCTGGGGCTCGAGCCCCGCGACGTCTCCCGCGTCCGCGAAGACCCCTGGCGCGTCGATGTCCACCATTCCCTCGGTCCAGGAGTTTCCCGCCGGCGACGTCAGCGCGGCGCGGATCGCGCCCGGAGCGGCGGCCGCGCCGCGACGGAACGAGGAGGCGGCATCGAACGGGACGCCGAGCAACGTGGGGGTGGACATGGGACTACGACGCTATGGTGTCCGACGGTACGTTGTAAGGGGTCATGCATATCACCGAGCTGCATCCCGGGACCGAGCACGAGCTCGTGCTCCAGGCGGAAGACGAGCGCACCGGATACCGGGGGATCGTCGCCATTCACAACACGCGGCTCGGCCCGGCCTGCGGCGGGACGCGGCTGTGGCACTATGACTCCGATGCCGCGGCACTCGCCGACGCGCTGCGCCTGTCGCGCGCGATGTCCTACAAGGCCGCCGCCGCGGGCCTCCCCATGGGCGGCGGCAAGTCGGTGATCATCGCTGACCACGGCCACTCGTCGCGCGAGGATCTCTTCCACGCTCACGGACGGTTCGTCGAGCACCTGGGCGGGCGCTACATCACCGCCGAGGATGTCGGCACGTCGTACGAAGACATGGCGATCGTGCGGCGCGAAACGCGCCACGTCGCCGGACTGCGCGATCCGTCGCCGTTCACGGCACGCGGTGTCTTTCGCGCCCTGCAGGCGGCCGCGCGCTGGCGTTGGGGAACGGACGAGCTGCGCGACCGCACGCTCGCCCTCCAGGGATGCGGCCACGTCGGGGCTGCGCTCGCTCGCATGCTGCAGGACGCCGGCGCGCGGTTGCTCCTCGCTGATGTGGAGGAAGCGCGGGTTCGGAAGATTGCGCGCCCCGGCATCGACCAGGTGGTCCCCGCCGAGACGGTCGCGACCCTGCCCGCCGCAGGTTTCGTCCCCTGCGCGCTGGGGGGCGTCCTCACGGACGTCTCGATCCCACAACTCCGGTGCCAGATCGTCGTCGGCGCCGCGAACAACCAGCTCGCCGTCCCGGCCGACGCCGACCGGCTCGCCGCCCGCGGCATCCTGTACGGCCCGGACTACATCGCCAACGCGGGCGGCGTGATCGACGGCGCCCGCTACCTGTTCGGTTGGACGGAAGAGCACACCCGCATGACGATCGACGCCATTTACGACACCATGCTCGAGATTTTCGCGAGCGCCGAGCGGCTGGGAGTCACCCCGGCCGCCGCCGCCGACCGCCTGGCGGAGTCCCGGCTCGAGGGCGGCCGATGACCCGGCGGCAGCTCGTGCGCCGCGGCGCGGCGGCACTGGGCGTCACCGTCCTGCTCATCGTCGGCTGGATCGCGCTGCCCCTCCCGGGCGCGCTCGCCAACCCCGGCCCTGTCCCGCGCATCGTGCTGCTCGACCGGCACGGCTTGCCGCTGCGCGCCACCCGCGCCGCCGAAGCCCGCGGCGGCTGGACCAGTCTCGGCGATCTCGACCCCAAGCTGCTGCAGGCGTTTCTCGCCGTCGAAGACCACCGCTTCTACGACCATCATGGCGTCGACCTGCGCGCGTTGGGCCGTGCCGCCGTGCAGGACGCGCGCGCCCGCGGGCTCGTCGCCGGCGGGTCGACGATCACGATGCAGCTGGCGCGCCTGCTCGTGGGCACGCCCCGCACGATCCCCGGCAAGGTCAGCCAGATCCTCTGGAGCTGGCGACTCGATCTCCACCTCGACAAGCAGACGATCCTCGAGCAGTACCTGAACCGCGTGCCGCTCGGCCAGGGGACGGCGGGCGTCACCGCCGCGGCGGATCTCTACTTGGGCGCCGATCCGCGCACCCTGAGCCTCGGTCAGGCCGCGCTGCTCGCGGCGCTGGCGCACGCGCCGGCGCGCGACAATCCCCTCGTCTCGGTCGAGCGCGCCCGGGCGCGACGCCGCATCGCGCTCGCCCGCATGGCGGCGCTCGGCTTCGCACGGCCCGCGGACGTGCAGCGCGCCAACGCAGAGCCCGTGCTGGTGCACGACGCCGCGGCGCCGTTCCTGGCGCCACACTTCACCACCCACGTGCTCGCGGAGCCGGGACAGGGCAGCACGGTGCCGAGCGGCGAATGGCGCACGACGCTCGACCTCGGCCTGCAGACGGCGCTCGAAGCGGAGGTGCGACACACCGTCGAGACGTTGCGGGACAAAGGCGTTGCCGAGGCGGCGCTCGTCGTGCTCGACAACGCCGGCGGAGACGTCTTGGCCTGGGTGGGGTCGCCCGACTTCTTCGCCGACACTGCGGGCCAGGTGGATATGGTGATCTCGCCGCGCCAGCCGGGGTCGGCGCTGAAGCCGTTCCTCTACGGTCTCGCGTTCGACCGCGGGTACACGCCGGCCTCCGTGCTGCCCGACATCCCGCACACCTACGAGACGACGTTCGGACCCTACCGGCCGCGCAACTACGACCGCGCCTTTCACGGACCGGTGCGCGCGCGCGATGCGCTGGGCAGCTCGTACAACGTCCCCGCCGTGGAGCTGGCGCAGCGCATCGGCGTCGCCAGCCTGCTCGCCACGCTGCACACCGCCGGCTTCGCGACGCTCGATCATTCGGCCGAGTACTACGGACTGGGACTCGCCCTCGGGAACGGCGACGTCACGCTGCTCGAGCTGGCCAACGGCTACCGTGCCCTCGCCAACGGCGGCATGTGGCGTCCCGTGCGCTGGAACATGACCAGCGCGGCGCCGCTCGACGAGCGGCGCATCATGTCCCGGCAGGCGGCGGCGCTGGTGCTCGACGTGTTGAGCGACCCGGTGGCCCGCATGCCGAGCTTCGGCAACGAGACGCCACTCGACTTCCCCTTCACGGCGGCGGCCAAGACCGGCACCAGTCGCCACTTCACCGACAACTGGGCCGTCGCCACGACCGGCCGGTTCACCGTGGCGGTGTGGGTCGGCAACTTCAACGGCACGCCGATGCAGGGCGTCGGCGGCATCACGGGCGCCGGGCCGCTGCTGCATCGGGCGGCGCTGCTCGTGGCGCAGCGCGTCCCTCCGGGCGCCTTCGCGACACCCGCCGAGGCCGGTGCGGTCGCGGTGCGGATCTGCCGGCTTTCGGGAATGCGGGCGGGACCAGAGTGCCCGCCCGCCACGGAATGGTTCGTTCCGGGAACGGAGCCGACCGAGTCGTGTGACTGGCATCGCGGTGGGCAGGTGGTGTTGCCGGTGGAGTATGCGGATTGGGCTTCCCAGAACCCTGGTGCAGGACTTGGGGTGACCCCGGGCCGTGGGCCCGGGGTTGGTCTACCCAGTCCCGCATCCTCGTCCGGGTTGACCGACCCCGGGGCCATTCCCCGGGGTTCCGCCAACTTCCACATCACCAGTCCCCAGGACGGCGACCACTATTCCGTGCCCGTGGGGACGGACCCGCGCTACGCCACGGTCGCGCTGCGGGCGGTCGGAGGCGCGGGCGTGCGTTGGTACGTCGATGGGCATCCCTGGCGCGGCGACCGCTGGCCGATCGCGCAGGGACGGCATACCATCCGCGCCGTCGATGCGTCGGGCATTGCCGACCAGGTGTCGGTTATCGTCCAGTAAGCCGTCATAACCATTTTCCTCGAGGTCTCGTTCGCATGAGTGTCGTGCCGCTGCTGCTCGCCGCCGTCCTGCAACAACCCGCGCAGATTCCCCAGTCCGCTGCCACGCGCATTCCCGTGGGTGTCGGTGACACGTCGCCGTTCCGGCGGCTCGCACTGCCGGCGCCGAACGAGATCCGCACCGGCGCGGGGACGCCCGGTCCGCACTACTGGCAGCAGCGCGTCGACTACACGATTCGCGCGACGCTCGACACCGGCACGCACGGCGTGTCGGGGAGCGAGACGATCCGGTACACGAATCATTCCCCCGACTCGCTGCGCTATCTCTGGCTCCAGGTCGATCAGAACATCTACACCGAAGGGAGTCGCGGCAGCTTCATTTTCCCGGAAGACACGCGCTGGGGCGCGCGCGGCTTCGAGGGCGGCTACCACATCCGCGGGTTGGCGGCGCTGCGAGGAGCGGCGGGAGCGGCGCCGCGCCCGGTTGCCCTCTCCTCCACCGTCAACGGCACGATGCTGCGGGTCGACCTCGATCAGCCGCTCGCGCCGGGCGGCGCCGTGACGGTGTCGCTCGAGTTCGCCTTCCAGGTTCCCGAGCACGGCTCCGACCGGATGGGCCGCGAGCGGTTCACCGAGGGGTGGCTGTACGAAATCGCCCAGTGGTACCCCCGCCTCGCCGTCTACGACGACGTGCGCGGCTGGAATACCGAGCAGTACATCGGGCAAGGCGAGTTCTATCTCGAATACGGCGACATCGACTTTTCGCTGACCGTGCCGCGCAACTTCATCGTGGCGGGGAGCGGCACGCTGCTCAATCCGCTCGACGTGCTCACCGCGACCGAGCGCGCGCGCCTCACCCGCGCGCGCACCGCCGACTCGACGGTTGCGATCGTGGCGCGCGACGAAGCCGGCAAGCCGGAGACGCGTCCTGCGGGAGCCGCGCCCACCCTCACCTGGCACTTCAACGCCAAGAACGTGCGCGACGTGGCCTGGGCCGCCGCCCCGAACTTCGTGTGGGACGCGAGCGGCTGGGACGGAATTCTGATGCAGTCGTTCTATCCGCCGGAAGCAAATGCCGACTGGGCGAATTCCACCGTCTACGTGCACCACACGATCCAGCATTACTCGGAGAAGTGGTTCCACTACCCCTACCCCACCGCGATCAACATCGCGGGACCGGTCGGCGGGATGGAGTACCCGATGATCGTCTTCTGCGGCGACCGTTCGGGCGGCCGAGGGCTCTATGGGGTGACCACACACGAGCTCGGGCACCAGTGGTTCCCGATGATGGTGGGATCGAACGAGCGGCTGTACGCGTGGCAGGACGAGGGGTTCAATACGTTCATCAACATCTACTCGGTGCGGTCGTTCTATCATGACACGCTCGGAGAAGGCAGCGGGGGTGTCCAGCAGTACGGCACCTTCATGGCCACCGGACGCGATGTCCCGCCGATGCTGCCGGCCGACCGTATCGCCGCGCGGCTGCTGGGCGCCGCCGGCTACGACAAGCCGGCGGTCGGGCTGTACATCCTGCGCCAGCAGCTGGTGAGCGATACGGCACGATTCGACGCCGCGTTCCGGGAGTACATCCGGCGCTGGGCGTTCAAGCATCCCACGCCCGCCGACTTCTTCCGCACGATGGAAGACGGGCTGGGCGAGGATCTGTCGTGGTTCTGGCGTGGCTGGTTCTACCGCAACGACGTCGTGGATCAGGCGGTGGACTCGGTCACGAGCGCCTCAGACTCGAGCGGCGCACGGTTCGCGCGCATCTGGCTCTCGAGTCCGGGCCAGCTGCCGATGCCGGTTGATGTGACACTCACCTACGGCGACGGCACGAAGGAGACGGTGCGGCTCCCCGTCGAAGCGTGGTACCTCGGCAATCACTACGTCTACGACCGGCAGACGACGCGGGACCTCGTGAAGGTCGAGATCGACGCTGGTGCCAACTTCCCGGATGTGCGGAGAGCGAACAACGTTTGGATGAAATAAGCGTGGTCGGTAATCGGTCATCGGTCACTGCGTCTCGCGCATGTACCGATGACCGACGACCGATGACGCCTATTTTTTCAAGTACGCATCCAGCCAGTCGAGGACGACTCCCCACCAGATCCTGCGATTGCGCGGTTTCAGCACCCAGTGTCCCTCGTCGGGGAAGTAGAGGAACTTCGCGGGTACGCCCATCTGCCGCGCCGCCGTGAACGCCTGATAGCCCTCCGAGAGATCGACGCGATAGTCGAGCTGGGAGTGCACGACGAGAAGCGGCGTCTTCCAGTCTTTCACGAAGTTGACGGGCGACCACTTCTCCCACTGCGCGCGCGCCTGGTAGAGGGTGCCGCCGAACTCCCAGTCGGGGAACCACAGCTCTTCGGTCGAGCCGCCCATGCTGACGGTGTTGAACACGCCGTCGTGCGCCACGAGGCACTTGAAGCGGTTGGTGTGGCCTTCGATCCAGTAGACCATGAAGCCGCCGTAGCTCGCCCCCGCCGCGCACATCCGCGTCGAGTCGACGAACGGCAGCTTGGTCACGACGTCGAGCCCTTTCATGATGTCTTCGTAGGGATAGTCGCCCCAGTGCTGCGACACCGCGTCGGTGAAGGCCTGGCCGTAGCCGGTCGAGCCGTGGCGATTCACGACGGCCACGACGTAGCCGCGGCTCGCGAACAGCTGGTAATTCCAGCGCGCGTGCCACAAGTCCATCCACGAGGTTTGCGGGCCGCCGTGCAGCAGGTAGACGAGCGGGTATTTCTTCGCCGGATCGAACGCCGGCGGTTTCTGCAGCCACCCGAACACCGAGTCGCCCTGCGCGCCGATGAACCCGAACCCCTCGAGCGGCGGCAGGTCGAGCGGCGCGATCGCAGCATCGCTGTGGTGGGTCAGCGCCGCGTTGTTCACCCACACTTCGGCGGGATGCGTGTCGGTCTGGTGCAGGTAGACGAGCGTCTTGCCGTCGGCGGTGGCGTCGGGGTTCGTGTTCACACCACCCGACGCGGCGATGGTCCGCCGGTAGGATGGAATGTCGATCCTGTAGATGTTCTCGCGGCCGTGATCCTCCACCACCGCGTACACGCACTTCGAGTCGGTGCACCACGTGTAGGAGCCGACGGACAGCGTCCATCCTGCCGTCGCATCCACCGCAGCGCCCCCGCCGCTCCGGGCCTCGAGCATCAGGCGCTGGCGGTCGGCTTCGAACCCGGCGCGCGGCATCGAGAGGAAGGAGAGCCACTTCCCGTCGGGGGAGTAGCGCGGCGTATTCTCCGCCCCGGGCAGCGCCGCGGTGACGTTGTGGATCCCGGAGCCGTCCGGGCCCATGACGTAGATGTCGACGTTGGTGTTGGTGGCGACCACCGTGTCACCGTGCATCGCGATCGCGATCTCTTTGCCGTCGGGCGCTACGCCCACGTCCCCGTCGCCCGACGTCGCGATCGTGGGCACATCGTGGTCCACCGGCGTCAGGTCGGTTGCCTTGCCGCTCGCGAAATCGACTGCGAACACATGCTGGCGGTGCCCGGCGCGGAAATCGTCCCAGTGGCGCCAGAGCAGCTCCGTCCAGATACGGGCATCGGTGGCGTAGTCGCCGTTGCGCTTGTCGATCTCCTGCTCGGGCGGCCACTTCACGTCGACGACGGCGAGCAGGCCCTTACCGTCGGGCTTCCAGTAGATCTCTCCCACCCCGTCGTCGATGCTCGTGATCTTGCGCGCCTCACCGCCGGAAGTGGAGAGCGCCCAGATCTGCGGACCGCCCTGGCGGCTCGAGATGAAGGCAATCGTCTTGCCGTCGGGAGACCAGCGCGGTGAGCGGTCGGAGCCCGGCCCCTGCGAGATCTGGCGCGTCTGTCCCGTCGCGAGGTCCGCGAGCCAGAGCCGCGCCACGCCGCGGTTGTCCTTGAGCGACGGCGTCGTCACCGTGTAGACGACCCACTTCCCGTCCGGGGAGAGCCCGGGGTCGGAGACGACGGGGAGCGCGATAAAGTCGTCGAACGTGATGGCGCGCTTCTGGGCGGCGAGGGCGGGAGCGGCGGCGATCGAGAGCAGCGACAGAGCAACGAGACGCGACACGCGCATGGGTCAGTAGTCCGGGTGAGTGATGATGGCTTTGACGAGATCGTCGAAGAGCTGCGACTCGGGTGTCACGACCCCTGCGTCGTCAGTGTGGACGCTCCAGGCGGCCAGCTCCTGCAACGCCGTCGCCTCCTCGTAGGTCAGGTGCAGCACGAATCCAGCCCCGGCGGGCTTCGCGCCATCGAGCACGCGCTTCAGTACATCGGGAAGATGCTTGGCGGCGCGCACGGCGTCGCACTGCGCGCGCGTAATGGTCAGCTCCATGGGCTCCCTTGCGGGGGGGTGGTAAGCGGCAAATCTTCTGTCAACTCCAGTGAAAAGCTAGTTGACAGGCGTCGCAGGTACAGACGTGCAGACGCACAGGGGTGAACAGGTGTCAGGGAAACAGGCAAATAATGGCTCGTACTGAGTTCATCGCCACGGGGTTTTTTGTGCCCCCCCGCGTGGTCACCAATGACGATCTGTCAGCGCTCATGGACACCACGGACGAATGGATCACGCAGCGCACCGGCATCAAAGAGCGGCGCTGGGTGGAGCCCGGTACCACCTGCTCTTCCCTCGCCGCCGAGGCGACCCGCCGGGCATTGGATCAGGCTGGGCTCAAGGCGGAGGACCTGGACTGCATCATCTTCGCGACCACGTCGCCCGACCACTTCTTCCCCGGCAATGGCTGCTTTCTGCAGCGGCTGCTCGGCGTCACCGACATTCCGGCGCTCGACGTGCGCGATCAGTGCAGCGGATTTCTCTACGGACTGTCGGTGGCGGACGCCTGGGTGCGCTGCGGCCAGTACAAGCGCGTCCTCCTGGTGGGCGCCGAGATCCAGTCGCCGGGGCTTGACCCGACGACGGCGGGACGCGACACCGCGGTGATCTTCGGCGATGGCGCGGGAGTCGCCATCCTCGGCCCGACGGACGATCCGAAGCGTGGTGTTCTGTCGACGCATCTCTTCAGCGACGGCCGGCACGCGGAAAAGCTCTGGATGGACGGACCCGGCCTGTCGCACGTGCCGTGGATCAGCGCCGCGATGCTCGCCGACGGCAAGGCCCGCGTCAAGATGGAAGGCCGCGAGGTCTTCAAGCACGCCACGACGAAGATGCCGGAATCGGTGCAGCTCGCCCTGCAGGCGAACGGCTGCACCACGGGCGACGTGAAACTGTTGATCGCCCATCAGGCGAATCTGCGCATTTCCGAGATGGTGCAGCGGCAGCTCGAGCTGCGCGACGATCAGATCTTCAACAACATCCAGAAGTACGGCAACACGACGGCGGCCTCGATCCCCATCGCCCTGCACGAGGCAGTATGCGATGGACGCCTCGAGCGCGGCGAGCTCTTGATCCTGACGGCGTTCGGGTCGGGGTTTACGTGGGGGAGTGCGGCGGTACGGTGGTGACTATGAAAAGGCGCTGTCGGCTGTCAGCTATCGGCCGTCAGCCGGGGCTTTGCATTTTCAGCTCTGCGAGCAAGCGTCCTGCAGCTTGGGCGCCCGGTGTGCCGGGATAGCGATCCCGAAACCGCGCCAGCTCAACCAGTAAGCGCTCCCGATTCCCCTGCTTGCGATACAGATCGATCAACCCGTTCGCCGCCCGCACCTCCTCGCCGCGGCTCGGTTGCAGACCCCGCACCTCGAGATACAACCGCTCGGCGCCCGCGAGATCGTCGAGATGCTGCTCGAGCAGATCGGCGAGCCGCAGGCGCGCCTCGTTGTCGTCGGGCTCGACCGTGAGATGATCCCGGAAGTACTCCGCTGCCTCGCGGTACTGTCCCCGGACGATCATCACGTCCTGGCGCGGGTAGCTCTTCGGCGGCGGGATGTCGCCCACCGCGTACAGCCCATGCACGAGGGTGGTCGACGCGCGGCTCGTGAACGCGTGGATACCGAGGATGCCGAGCACGACCAGGGGAACATCGAGGACGATGAGGACAGCCAGCAACCAGCCGGGGATCGCGCCGTTCTGATACAGCTTCGCCCAGGCCGCCGACAATATGAGGAAGACGGCAGGCCCGAACCAGACGGCGATCTTGAGCAGTTGGGCGCGCTCGGACGCGTCGATGTCCTTGAGCGCCATCGGCTATCGGCCGTCGGCCATCGGCCGGGGACGGTCCATGCTCAGCTTTTGCCTACGCCGACTGCCGATCGCCGACGGCCGAGAGCGCCTCATGAGACCGACATTGCGCCGGAAACCCGGGCGAGGCAAGTTGCGTAGGAGACGCTATGGTCGGATTTCTGGTCGGTGCCGCCATTTACGCCGCGTCGTTCGCCGGCGGATTCATTCCCACGAAGCGCTTCGTGAAAAACAAGCTGCGCTACGTCGACGCGGCGCAGAAGCCCGGCACGGCCCTGGCGGCCGGCGTCATCGGCACGGCAGCGGGGATCGCCATCGCGGCACTCCCCATCATCACCGTGCCGATGGGTGTCCTGTTCGGGATCGGCGTCGGCACCGGGTGGGCCGGCGGACAGAATTCCGCTACGCCTCCGGACGCATAAACTGCGGCGTTTTTGCACCCTGCAGCGGTCGGTTCGTCACGTAGCTCCGAAGATCCTCTCTAAGCGGCCTCGCTTTACTACTTTACTGCCACGCCGCAGGTGGCACGCTTTTCGCCAGTCTGCGGCAGGTTCCCGTTACACCAGCCGTGCGTCGCCACCAGCTCTCCATGAGGGGGTCTTCATGCATCGAGTCGCCGTCGCCGTCACTGTCGCCCTGGCGTTGGTCGCCAGACCCGCATCCGCCCAATCCGAAAACCGCTGGCGCACTCAGGTCGAGAGCCAGCTCAAGAACGCCTCCAAGACCCTGAGCGACAAGGGCTACGCGCAGACCCACGAGACGCAGATCGGCGATCTGCACGACGACGAGAATGATTCGTTCACGTTGACGCTGCACTCGGGCACGACGTACGCGCTCGTCGGCGTGTGCGACAACGACTGCAAAGACCTCGACCTCGTGCTCTACGACGCGGACGGCGACCAGGTGGATTCGGACATCCAGAACGACGACGTGCCGATCGTGCAGGTGACGCCGCGTGAGACACAGCGCTATCGCGTGAAGGTGGTCATGGCGAGCTGCCAGACGAGCCCGTGCTGGTACGGGATCGGGGTGTACGGGAAGTAGTCAATACGGTTAGTGGAGGTCGGTGGAGGATGGTGGAGGGAGATCGAGCAACCTCCACCAACCTCCACGCTCCTCCACCAACCTCCTCAACTTGTCAGTTTCAGTCTCACGTTCTTTGGATTGAACTCCACAATCTCCGGTTTCGCCACACCCGCGCGGACGTAGGGATCTTCCGCGAGCGTCCGCTCCAACGCCTGCCGGTCGGCGGCCGCTGCGATCAGCACCCCGCCCGTCGGCGGCTCGCGTCGCGCCCAGGCCAGCATCGTCCCGGCCGCGGCGGCCCGCTCGAGGTACGCGTAGTGGTCGGTGCGGACTGCATCCACGTCGGGGAGCGGCTTGGTGTAGTGCATCAGAACCACGAACAACATGGCGTCCTCGTATCCGGGACAGCTGAGCACCGGTAGCGGCGGGTAGCGGACGAAGCGCGCGTCCGAGTCGGCCCGTGCGCAGCGGAAAAAGACCGAGCCGCGCCGGTTCACGACCGCGCGCTTCCAGCGACAGGTCAGGCAGAGCCCGACATCCTGGCGTTCCACGACGCAAGATAACGCGCCTGCTATGGCCCCTCGCGGTGGGGCTTCCTATCTTCAAGTCGTGACGGGCGATTTTGACCCGGGACTCCTCCCTCCCGGCCTGCTCGAAGGGTACCTCAAGAGCGTCCAGGGGCAGATCGAGCACCTTGCCGGTCTCGCGGACCGTCTCGCCTCGAACGGCGCGGATCCAGAGGCGCTCGATGCATTTCGCCGCGAATCACACAAGATCCGTGGCTCCGCCGGGTCCTACGGGTTCGCCGAGGCCACGCGCGTCGCGGCGGAGATGGAGGAAGCCGCCAAGAGCTGGATCGCGGGCGGCGGCGTGGCGGCGACGGATCGCGGGGTGACCGCGCACGCGTATGTGGGCCGGCTGCGCGGTTCGTTCAGCCGGCCGGGTCCCGTTTCGCAGCTCCCGGACGTCTTCATCATCGAGGACGACACCGCCCTCATCGAGCTGCTCGAGTACGGCCTGTCGTCCCGCGGCTACACGAGCCGGGTGCTGCGCAATGGAAAGGACGCGCTCGAGACACTGCGCACCCTCCCGGTCGGGGACGCGCACCCCTTGTTGCTGCTCGACGTCGATCTGCCAGGACTCGACGGCCATTCCCTCTTCTATATGCTGCAGCGCGAGCGGCCCGGCGTGTTCCGGGTCGTGTTCATGACGGTTCACGGCGGGGAGGACGAACAGCTGCGCGCCCTCGAGGGGGGCGCGACCGACTACCTCGTGAAACCGGTGAGCCTGCGCGTAGCCCTGGAGAAGATCCGCCGCTGGGTCGGTCGGTGACGGCGGAGGCACTCCTTTTCTTCGTGGCCCTGGGGCAGGGCGCGTCGATCCTCGCGCTGATCGCGGCCCTGCTCGCCAACCGCTGGTGGCGGCGCCGGCGCCGTGACCGGGTGGCGCCGCGGCGCATGGTGCTCGACGAGGCGATCAAGGGCTGGGCGCTCGGGGAAGTCGGCCCCGAGCTCGTGGTGCGCGGGCTCGAGGCCCTGCCGCGGGGCGACGCGGTGGCGGCCCTACTCGCCTGGTCGGTCCGGCTCACCGGTGAGCGCTGGCGCGCCCTCGCAGAAGCGCTGGAGCAGCGCCCCTGGACGACGCGATTGCGCAAAGCGGTGCGGTCGCGCACCTGGTGGCGCCGGCTCGAAGCGGCCCGCTTGTTGTCCACCGCGGGCACCGCCGCCGACCTGAGCGTCATCGAGCAGCTGCTCAAGGATCGCCACCCCGCCGTGCGTATCGCGATCGCCCTCGCGCTGGAGCGCATCGCAACTCCCCGACTCGTCAACGTCGTACTCGACCGCCTCCCCGATATGGTCGGCCCGGTGCAGGCGCACTACGCCGCGGTGCTGCGGGGACAAAACGCCGTCACGGTGCCGCTGCTCAGCGAGCGGCTCGGCCTCGTCTACGATCCCGGGCTGCCCCGCATCGTGGAGTTCGCCGGCCGCATCGGGGACGCGCGGCTGCGCGAGCCGATCACCGCCCTCGCCACGCACCGCGACGCGGAGGTGCGCGTGCAGGTGGCGCGCGCGCTGGGCGACTACCCGCATGCCCGCACCGTGACGGTGTTGCGCGCGCTGGCGACCGACCCGGCATGGGAAGTGCGCGCGCTGGCGGTTCGCTCTCTGGGGCGCATCGCCGACGCGGCGACGCTGCCCGATCTCCGGGCGCGCCTCGCGGACGTGGAATGGTGGGTGCGGCTGCGGGCGGCGCTGGCGCTGACCCGTCTCGGCGCCCCCGGTCAGGGAGCGCTGCTGCACGCCGAGGTGGGCGCCAATCCCGATGCACGCTACGTTGCCCGGCTGATCCTCGGCCTGTCGCCGCAGGCGCTGGCGGAGTTCGCCGCGTGAATGCCTTCATCCACGGGTTCGACGCCGCCGTCGTGGTGTACTTCGTGGTTCTGAACTCGTTCTACGCGCTGCTCCTGATCCTCGCCCTCCCCGAGATCTGGGAGCAGAGTCTGCTCGCCGAAGACGAAGACCTGGTGCGGTTGCAGGAGGTGGGCGCCCCGCCGCCCATTTCGATCCTCGTCCCCGCCTACAACGAGAGCGCGACAATCGACGCGAGCGTGACCGCGATCCTGACGCTCGATTATCGCCACTACGAAGTGATCGTCGTCAACGATGGCTCATCGGACGAGACGATGAGTCGGCTGGAAGAGGCGTTCAATCTCTACGAGATTCCGCGCACCTACCCCGAGACGCTGTCGACCCGGCCGATCCGGGCCCTGTATCGCTCCCGCACGCGGCCACGCCTCCTCGTGATCGACAAGGAGAACGGCGGCAAGGCCGATTCGCTCAACGCCGCGATCAACGCGAGCCGCTGGCCGCTCGTCATCGCCGTGGACGCCGACACTCTGATCGAGCCCGACGCCATGCTGCGGCTGACGCGCCCGTTCTCTCTCGGGCTGCGCATCGCGGCGGTGGGCGGGACGGTGCGCGTCGCCAATGGATCGGTGATCAAGGACGGACGGGTGCTCGAGCCGCGCGTTCCACCGCGCTTCCTCCCCGGCATCCAGGTGGTCGAGTACCTGCGGTCATTCCTGTACGGCCGGCTGGGGTGGAACCGGCTCGGCGGTAACATGATCATCTCGGGAGCGTTCGGGCTGTTCCGCAAGGACCACCTGCTCGAGATCGGCGGCTACCGCACCGACAGCGTCGTCGAGGACTTCGACGTCGTCGTCCGGCTGCACCGCTACCTGCTCGACCAACGGCTCCCCTACACGATCACCTTCGTCCCTGATCCCGTCGCCTGGACCGAAGTTCCTGAATCGCTCGCCGTGCTCGGCCGCCAGCGTGAGCGCTGGCACCGGGGGCTGATTCTCACGATGTGGAAGTACCGGAGCATGATGTTCCGGCCCCGCTACAAGCGCATCGGGCTGCTTGGTTTCCCGTTCTTCACCTTCGGGGAAATGCTGGCGCCGCTCGTCGAGGTGCTCGGCTACGTCGTCACCATCGTGGGGCTGTGGTTCGGGTTCATCAATGTCTCGTTCGCGCTGCTGTTCCTGCTCGTCGCGCTCGGGTACGGCATGATCCTCTCGATCTGGGGAATCCTGCTCGAGGAAATCGGCTTCCGCCGCTACCGCCGGGCGGGCGACCTGGTGCGTCTCCTGTGGTACGCGGCGCTCGAGAATTTCGGGTACCGCCAGTGCACCGTCTGGTTTCGCCTCAAAGCGTTCTGGTCGGCAGCACGCGCCCGCACGACGTGGGGACGGATGACGCGCACGGGATTTTCCGCCGCCGGCCCGAAGGCGGCGACATGATCGGGGTGATCGCCACGCTCGTGCAAGTCGCGGGCAGCGCCGCTCCCTGCCCGTCGCGGATCGCGGCCCTCGCCGACAGCGCCTGGCACGCCTATCGCAGCGACCGGATTCCTGTGGCCGCGGCGCGGTTCGCCGCCGCCGACTCGCTCTGCCCCGGCCTCCCCGACCTCCAGATCGGGCTCGGCTTCGTGGCGCTGCGGCAGAGTGACGTCGGCGCGGCGCAACGCCGCTTCGGCGCGGCTCTGAAAGCTGATTCGCAGAATGCCGACGGGTGGTACGGCATCGGGCTCGTACGTCAGCGCCAGGGGAAGCGCGAGCAGGCGATCGCCGCGTTTCGCCGTACCTTGCGCATCGCCCCCGGCTACGCCGACGCCAAACACCAGCTCGATGCTCTGGGGGATCTGGGCGAGGCGCTGCCCCCGGTGCGGCGGCCGGCCGCCGCGCAAGTGCCCGCACGCACGCACGGCGAGCGCTTCGAGATCCGGCAGGCGGGCAATTGGGTGCCGTTCTATGTGAAAGGGATCAATCTCGGCGCCGCCCGTCCCGGCAAGTTCGCCGCGGAATTCCCCACCGACGATTCGACGTACACGGCGTGGCTGACGCTGATGGCGGGGGCGCATGCGAACGTGGTACGGCTCTATACCATCCTTCCGCCGGCGTTCTATCGCGCGCTGAAACGCTGGAACGACGGCCATCCCGCCCAGGCGTTGTGGCTGGTGCACGGCGTGTGGGCCGAAGTCCCGCCGGCCGACGATTACGACGATACGGCCTGGAAGACCGAGTTCCACGACGAAATGCACCGTGTCGTGGACCTGCTGCACGGACACGCGATCATTCCCGCGCGGCTGGGCCACGCGAGTGGTCGCTACACCGTCGACGTGTCGGACCACGTCCTGGCGTTCATCATCGGGCGCGAGTGGGAGCCCTTCACGATCCACCATTACAACGAGCGCCGCGCGGGACAGTCCAGCTATTCCGGGAGGTTTCTGGCGGTGGATTCCGGCACGCCGTCCGACGTCTGGATGGCCGAGCAGTGCGATTATCTGCTCAGCTACGAGTGGGATACCTACCACGCCCAGCGTCCCATCGCCTATACCAACTGGCCGACGCTCGATCCGTTGCACCACCCCACCGAGCCCACGCTCGAGGAGGAAGCCGCGCTGCGCGACCGCCTGGGACTGCCGCCGCTCAAGGGCATTCACGAGTACGACAACGACGACCAATCGCTCGACGCGATGCTGGTGCGCACGACCGCCGCCGACGTGGCGGGCTACTTCGCATCCTATCACGCCTACCCGTACTATCCCGACTTCATGGACTACGACTCGACCTATGGACTGGCGCACGATTCGAGCGGGGTATCGCATTACATCGGGTACCTGCGGGATCTGAAGCGTCACCACGCCGGCCGCCCCTTGCTCATCGCCGAATACGGCGTGCCGTCCTCACGGGGGCTCGCCCACCTGCAGCCCGAGGGGATGCACCACGGCGGCCATGACGAGCGGGCCATGGCGGACATCGACGTGCGGCTGACCCGGGAGATTCGCGAGGCGGGTCTCGCCGGAGGGATCCTGTTCGCCTGGATCGACGAATGGTTCAAGCACAACTGGGTGGTGATCGATCTCGAGGTGCCGTCGGACCATACGCGGCTGTGGCACAACGCGATGGACGCCGAGCAGTACTACGGCCTGCTGGGACAATACGCGGGGACGGCCGAGCGCCCGGAACCGGGCGGTGATGCGGCGCGATGGCGCGCGCTGAAGCAGCTCGAGGGGAACGACTCGCTCGCGCTGCGCGTCGGCTCGGACGAGGCCTATCTCTATCTGGCGCTCGATGCACGGGCCCCGCTCGGCGCCGATGCGGTGCGCTACCTCGTCGGACTCGACACCTACCGGGCCGATCGCGGGGAGTTCCGGCTTCCGGGCATCCCCGGGATCGGCGTTGGCGTCGAGTTCTATCTCGATTTGGGCGACTCGACGAACGGCCAGCTCTTCGTCACGCGCAGCTACAACCCCTATATCCAGCCGCGCGCGGGGATGGGTCCCACCGGACTGGATCCGTTCTACAACCTGCTCTGCACGGCGGACGCCCGCAGCGACGCGGGGCAGTTCGATTCGCTGTTCGTGACCACCAACCGCTTCCGAGTCGCCCGCACGGGAACGCGGGTCCCTGCTGCCGGCGTCAACCGGGGCCGGCTGCGATACGGCCGCATCACGGCATCGTCGCTCGTCGACTGGTTCATCGAGCGGTCAGCGGAGCGCAGTCTCGTGGAGGTGCGCCTGCCGTGGGGGCTGCTGAACGTGACCGACCCGTCCACCCGCACGGTGCTCACTGCAGTCCACGCCCGCGAGAACGTCAGCACCGCGGCGACGGACGGCATTCGCTTCGTCGTCGCCGCGCTCGACCGTCAGGACAATCACGTGGCGGCGTTCGTCCCCGCCTCGACCACCTATGT
>CAZXKN010000037.1:0-4013 GCA_964641815.1 uncultured Gemmatimonadaceae bacterium
GGTGCGCCGCAACCGGACGACGACACGCTCGGCGGCGGTCGTGATGCGGATGTCGAGCGTCGTGTGACCGACGTGCAGCCCGCGCCACTCACACTCGCTCCACGGGGCGGGCAGGTGCGGCGCGAGCGTCAGGCGATTGGCGAGAGCATCGGGCTTGGCTCCGAGCAATCCCTCGATCAGCGGCGTGACGAGCAGCGCGGCGGACCACGCCTGCTCCGGGCAGACGCCGGCGACCGTCCCGACGTCGCCGTCGAGCGCCTCCGCGAAGGAGCCCTGTCCGCGCGCGAACGGCAGACGCGCATTCGCTATCAGGTGCGCAAATGCCTGCTCGCCGCGGTGGCACGCGTATTCGGCGAGGCTCACCCATCCGGTGAAGAGAGGCCAGACGGTTCCCGTCTGATGCCCGGCGGGGCTGTAGATCGGATCATCGCGCGAGATCAGACGCACGCCCCAGGGCGTGGTGAACGCGGGCGAGGCGATGGCATCGAGCCAGGGCGTCGCCCGCTCGATGTCGATCGCTCCGAGCAGCAACGGGACGGCCGTGAGCGCCGTGCGCTGGCGCTGTGGCGTACCGTCGGCGAGCAGGCCGAGGGCGAAGTCCCCGTCCACCGCGAAGCGCGTTGTGATTTGCTCGCGTGCGCGCGCCGCGCGCGCGCCCAGCTCGTCGGCCAGCGCGGTGTGGCCCAGTCCGCGCGCGACCGGAGCGAGGCCGCCGAGCGCCGCCGCCCAGATTCCGGCGAGATACAGCGACACGTGCCCGCCGGAGAGCGGCCCCATCTCGATCCAGCCGTGCCCCACGCCGGTGTTCTCGATCAGGCCATCGCCATCGCTGTCGGTCTCGAGGCAGTACCGGTACGCCCGCTCGAGCTCTCCCCAGCGCTCGGCGAGAAAGGCGAGGTCTCCCGTCCAGGCGGCGTAGCGGCCCGCAAGCAGCAGATAGAGCGGCGTTGCATCGGCGGCGTCGTAGTGGGCCAGACCGCTCGTCGTGTACTCGTGGATGACCTTCCCGCTCACGTCCTGCGATGCGCCGAGGAACCGCAGGATCAGACGGCAGCTGGCGTAGTCGCCGGCGGCGAGCAGCGCGAAGGCCGTCCAGCAGGCGTCGCGCGCGAAATACCAGGCGTGCCCGGGGCGTCCGTCGCCCCACCCCGGGCGTGCCGGGGCGTACCCGGCCACGAGCGAGCGGCCCACGCCCGGCGTCTCCACGAAGAAGCTGTCGAGTCGCAGTTTGGCCCACTCGAACGCTCGATTGACCGGCTCGTCGGGTGAGCGCAGTCGCACGAGCTGCTCCTGGACCTGCGCTTCGTGCCGGCTGCGCTGCGCCGACAGCCCGACGACGCCGCGCCGGCCGAGGGCCGCGATGGCCGCGTCGAGCTCGGCGCGGGACGATCCGCCTACGACGACGAGCCGGAACGGCGCCTCGAGCGCCACGCGCAGCTCCACGTCGAGCGCCGGCTGGTCTTTCAGCGGCCGGATCCGCCACTCCACCTCATCGCCGGTCAGGAACGCAGCGCGCGGCAGCCCCGAGGCATCGGTCACGAGCAACGTGCGGCCGTCGGAAGCGAGCCGGTAGCGCAGGTCCCCGCCGGCCCCCGCCGGGTAGGGCCAGGTGCGCCGCAGGTCGACGCGCCAGCGCAGCAGCAGGTCAGTCGCAAGGCGCAGCCCTCGCGCCCGGCCTACCTTCTCGGGCCGGTAGTCGATGAATACGATCGCGTGGTCGAGCGCCGTGGCGACGGCTTCCTCGACGATGCGCGAGCGGCTCACGAGGTGGCGCTGCATCACGACGGGCGTGATTTGCGCGTCGCGGATCAGGGGCGTCTCGCCGCCGATCGACACCGTGAGATCCTGGAGCACGCGGTAGGGATGCATCCAGATTTCCGCAATGCCGCGCTGCTCACCACCCACCACGAGGGCGCGGCGCCCGGCGATCGTGACCGCATCATCGGACAGCGCGCGGCTTGCCACGTGCAGCGGCGATTCGAGACCGGGGAGCGGTCCATCCAGGCTGACGCGGTCGGGCAACACGAGGTTGGGATCTTCCCGAGCGCAGCGTCCGGGCACCGGCCAGGTCGCCGCCGGCAACGAGCGTCGTTCGTGAGGGATCGCTTCGCCGCACAGCGCATTCCGCACGACCGCGGCGAGCTGACGCCGGAAGCGGCGGTCGGGTGCGGCGGGGACGATGTGCGCCCCGATGCACATTACGCCGCCCGACCCGACGGCGTATTCCCAGGCGATGATGCGGTCGGCGTTCACATGGATGTACGACCGCTCGCACGCCACGACCGCGCCCCAGTGCGGACGGCGTCCGCGGGCGTAGCGCGCGTGGCTGTCCCGCTCTCCTTCAGCCGGCGCCCAGAGGTAGGTGCCCTGCCCCAGGCCGGCGAACAACGGATGGGGACCGAACGCCGCGAGTCCCCGCACGTGCGGAACGGACCCGAACACATTGAGCTCGTGCGGTTGCAGCTCGTCGTCGCGATGACGCCAGGTGCGGCTGCCCGTGTCGTTGGGGCCGTCGGTCTCGAGACCGAGCGACGTCACCAGCGTCGCGGCGCGCTGTGTCAGCAGCAGGCGGCCGCCGCGCTCGATCCACGGCAACAGCACCTCGCGCGACAGCGGCGGCGGCTCGTCTTCGGCGTGGATCCAGCAGACATCACACTCCGCGAGACCGCGGGCCATCCAGTGGAGGGAGACGCGCCTCGCGGCCACCGGGTCGTCCGCCGAACACCGCTCGAGCGACGTCACCAGCTCCCAAGCGGCGTCCGCCCCCGGGCCGACGGCCAAGAGCGCAATGCGCGGCACGAGACCCTAGCCCCCGAGTCCCGCGCCGCCGGCGGTCACAGGCTGCGGATGGTCCGCAGCAGCTCGGCGTCGTCGCGCCGATCGCCCAGCTTCGCTTCGGTGTGCATCCAGCGCAGCACGCCCTGCGTGTCGATCAGGTAGTAGGACCGGTTGGAGAAGAACTTGTCTTCCAGCAGCGTCCCATAGCTGCGGGAGACGTCGCGCTTGAAATCGCTCAGCAGATCCTGCTTCATCTGATGCTTGGCCTTGTATTCCTTGAGCGTAGGGACCGAATCGACGCTGATCGGCAGCACGACGGTTCCGACCGTGGCGAACTGGTCGAAGTCCTCGCTGAACGCGCAATTCTCCGCGGTGCAGGTGCTGGTGAACGCCAGCGGGAAAAAGGCGAGCAGCACGTTCGCGCGCCCGCGGAAGTCGGAGAGCGAGATGTCACTCCCCGCGGTGGACGGCAGCGTGAATCCGGGGGCGGGATCGCCGATGCGGACCATGGGGCTCCTGCAACTCGAGGTTCGAGGGGCAATGCGGCGACTAATGTCGCCGCGGGAACTTCAGGTCGCAACGCCGGTTTGCAATCGAGGAGAGTGGATATATGATCCCAGACCCTCGAAGGAGCGATCATGGCTCATACGTTGCCCGCGCTGCCGTACGACTTCGGGGCTCTCGAGCCCCATATCGATGCGCAGACGATGCAGATTCACCACGACAAGCATCATCAAGCCTACGTCAACAACCTCAACGCCGCGCTCGACAAGCACCCCGAATGGCATAACAAGAGCCTCGAAGAGCTGCTGCGCGGCATCAACTCCGTTCCGGAAGACATTCGCACCGCCGTGCGCAACAACGGCGGCGGGCATCACAACCATTCGCTGTTCTGGACGATCATGGGGCCGAAGGCCGGCGGGGAGCCGAGCGGCAAACTGGCGGACGCGATCGGCAAGGCGTTCGGCGACTTCGCGAAGTTCAAGGAAGCCGTGGCCACGGCCGCGACGACGCGGTTCGGCAGCGGGTGGGCGTGGCTCGCCGTCGCGGGCGGCAAGCTCGAAGTGTTCTCGAGCGCCAACCAGGACAGCCCGCTGATGGATGGGAAGATCCCGCTGCTCGGCCTCGACGTGTGGGAGCACGCTTACTACTTGAAGTACCAGAACCGCCGCCCCGACTACGTCACCGCCTGGTGGAACGTGGTGAACTGGCAGGAGGTGGGCCGCCGGTTCGAT
>CAZXKN010000038.1:0-11989 GCA_964641815.1 uncultured Gemmatimonadaceae bacterium
TCCACGGTCTTCATCGGCAAAGACCGGCTCACCGACTACGGCAAGTCCCACATCGTGGGGATCCAGGGTGACCTGTGGTCGGAGACGCTGTCAAGCGACGGCCGGCTCGACTACATGATGGTGCCCAAGCTCTTCGGGCTCGCGGAGCGAGCGTGGGCGCCCGATCCCGACTGGGCGAGGGAGCGTGATGCGGCGCGTGCGGCGACGCTGTTCGCCGACGCCTGGTCGCGTTTCGTGAACGTGGTGGGGAAGCGCGAGCTGCCGCGACTCGACCGCGAGGTGGCGGGGATCAATTATCGCATTCCCACACCGGGACTCGAGGCTGACGGTGGCGCCGTGCGCGCCAACACCGAGCTGCCCGGCTTCACGCTGCGCTACACCACGGACGGCAGCGAGCCCACGGCGAAGAGCGCCGTGGTCAGTGGCCCGATCCCCCTCAAGGGAACGATTCGCGTCGCCGCGTTCACCACGACCGGCCGCAAAGGCCACAGTGCAGTATTGGCGGCACCGTGAAGCAGCCACGTGCAATCGTGGCCGCGGTCCTCGTTGCGTGCGCCTGGAGCACCGTGGCCGCGGCCCAGGGGCTGCCGCGCAGCAGTCCCGAGCGGCAGGGCATCTCGTCCAGCGCGATTCTCGCGTTCGTGAACCGCGCCGACTCGGAGATCGACGCGATGCACAGTTTCATGCTGGTGCGCCACGGGCACGTCGTCGCCGAAGGGTGGTGGAGTCCATACGACTCGGGCGTGCCGCACATGTTGTACTCGCTCAGCAAGAGCTTCACGTCGACCGCGGTCGGCTTGGCGATCGCCGACGGCAAGCTCAGTCTCGACGACCAGGTACTGAAGTTCTTCCCTGAAGACGCGCCAGCCGCTCCCGCCACCAACCTGCAGTCGATGCGGGTGCGCGACCTGCTGCGCATGGCCACGGGACACGACCGGGAGACCCTGCCGTGGCGCTGGAACGGCAATCCCGACTCCGCCCCGCCGGCGGGCCAGCCGTGGACCAGGACGTTCCTGGCGCAACCGGTCCCCTTCAAGCCGGGGACGCACTTCCTCTACAATTCGCCGGCCACCTACATGCTGTCGGCGATCGTGCAGAAGGTGACCGGCCAGACGGTGCTCGACTACCTGCGGCCGCGAGTGTTCCAGCCGCTGGGCATCGACCACCCGGTGTGGGGGGCAAGCCCGCAGGGCGTCTCCCTCGGTGCGTTCGGGCTGCTCATTCGGACCGAGGACATCGCCCGCTTCGGGCAGCTCTATCTCCAGAAAGGGAGGTGGAACGGACGGCAGCTGGTCCCAGCCTCGTGGGTGACCGCGGCGACGTCGCTGGAAGTCGCGAACGGCTCCTCACCCGAGAGCGACTGGGACCAGGGATACGGCTATCAGTTCTGGCGCTCGCGCCACAACTCGTTCCGCGGTGACGGGGCGTTCGGGCAGTATTGCCTGGTGCTACCCGACGTCGATGCCGTCGTCGTGATTACGAGCGGCGTGCGCAACATGCAGTCGGTGATGAACCTCGTCTGGGACCTGCTGCTCCCCGCGATGGGGCCGCGCCCGCTCCCGGAGAACACGGCCGCGCACGAGCGTCTCGCCGCGCTGCTCGGCGGGCTGTCGCTGCACGCGCCGCGTGGATCCGCGTCGAGCCCGCTCGCCGCGGGCACGTCGGGTCGCTGGTACACGCTGCCTGACAGCAGCGCCGGCCCGCGTGCCGTCTCCCTCGACTTCAGCGCGCACGGTCCGGCACTCGTCGTGCGCACCGCGAGCGGCGAGCAGCGCACACCGTTCGGAATCGGCTCGTGGACGAAGAGCCGCGGTGGGTTCACCGACGGTCTCGAGCAAGTACTGAGCGTGCCGGAGAATCCATTGGTCGCAGCGAGCGGGGCGTGGACCGCCGACAGTGTCTTCGCCCTCAAGCTCGCGCTGTACCAGACGCCCTACGGTGAAACGCTGACGTTCCGATTCAGCGGGGACCGCCTGGTGCTCGACCGCGAGTACAACGTGTCGTTCGGTGCCACGACCCAACCACAGCTGGTGGGGCAGGGTGCGCCGGCCAAATGAAACGATTCCCCGGCATCTGGCTCATCGCCCTCGCCTGCGGCAACGCCCCGGCGACACCCACTCCCATCTGGCAGGATGAGTTCGACGGCGCGGCGGGCACGACGTTCGACCGCACCAGGTGGACCGCCGACACCGGGGGCGGCGGGTTCGGAAACCAGGAGCGCGAGTTCTACACGACCAACACGGAGAACGTGGCGCTCGACGGCAATGGCCATCTCGTCATCACGGCGCGCGTCGATTCCAGCCACACCTGCTGGTACGGGACGTGTCGCTATACCTCGGCGCGGCTCAAGACGCAGGGGTTGTACGCGCACGCCTATGGCCGGTTCGAAGCCCGCATCAAGATTCCCCGCGGCCAGGGGCTGTGGCCCGCGTGGTGGATGCTGGGCGCGAACATCGGCTCGGTGGGTTGGCCGCAGTGCGGCGAGATCGACATCATGGAGAACATCGGGCGCGAGCCGGCGATCGTGCACGGCACGGCGCACGGTCCCGGCTACTCGGGCGGCAACGGCATCGGCGCGCCCGATACGCTCTCCCAGGGTGTGTTCGCCGACGACTTTCACGTCTACGCCGTCTCCTGGCAGCCACAGCAGGTCGTGTGGTCGATGGACGGCCACGTCTATCACCGGCTCACGCCGGCGAATCTGCCGGCCGGAACCCAGTGGGTATACAATCAGCCGTTCTTCCTGTTGCTCAACGTCGCGGTGGGCGGCGGCTGGCCCGGCGATCCCGATTCGACGACGACGTTTCCGCAGCAGATGGTGGTGGACTATGTCCGCGTCTTCAACGAGCCCTAGAGGCAGGTGACCATGGAACGGCGCACGTTCATTCAGACGATGGGCGCAGCGGCGGCAGCGAGTGTCGTGCCCCCGCTGCGGCTGCACGCCGGCGCGCACCTGGAGCGCGTTGGGTTGGAGCTGTATTCGGTCCGGCACGAGATGATGAAGGACCCCGACAAGACGCTCGCGGCGGTCCGCGCGGCCGGCTACGACGACGTCGAGCTGTTGTGGTCGTTTCAGAATTTCGGGCGCAGCACCGCTCAGGTCGTCGCCGCGCTCAAGCAGAACGGCTTGCGCGCACCATCGGCGCACATCTCGCCGGAAGACATCATCATCGGATGGGAGCGCCGGCTCGAGATCGCCAAACAGACCGGCCTCCAGTACCTCATCGTGCCGAGCTTCTCGGGCGAGACGTCGCAGACGCTGGACGACTGGCGCGAGTGGGCCGATCACTTCAACACGGCGGGGGCCGCGGCGCGTAAGGCCGGCATCTGGCTGGCATTCCACAACGAGCCCGACCACATGAAGCTGATCGACGGCAAGGTGCCCTACGACGTCTTCGTCGAGCGCCTCGATCCCAACGCAGTGCGGCTGCAGCTCGACGTCGGCAACATGGTGATGGGCGGCGGCGACCCGATGCAATACCTGGCGCGCTGGAAGGATCGCTACTGGGCCTTCCACCTCAAGGACGTCGTCCCCGACAAGTCGAGCGACACCGATCTGGGGAAGGGGATCTTCGACTTCAAGAAGTTCCTCGCCGCGGTCCCGGATTTGAATCAGAAGCCGTGTTACGTCGAGCAGGAAGGACCGGCGGACGAGCTGGTCGCCGCGCGAAACAACTACACGTTCCTGCACGGGCTCGAGTTCTGAAGCTCGAGCTGGCACAATCGATTGACATTCTGCAGCGCACCCCGGCCATCCTCCACTCGCTGCTCGACGGAGTGGGGGAGGGCTGGGCCCGGGGCACCGAAGGCCCCGACACATTCAGCCCGTTCGACGTCGTCGGGCATCTGATCGACGGTGAGGAAACGGACTGGATCCCTCGGGCCCGGCTCATTCTGGCGCAGGGCCCCAGCCGGCGATTCGAGCCGTACGACCGGTTCCGGCATCGCTCGCGCAACGCTCAACGGACGCTGACGTCGCTCCTCGCCGAGTTCGAGAAGCTGCGCGCGTCGAACCTCGACCTCGTGCGGTCATGGAAGCTCACCGACCACCAGCTCGCGCTGGAAGGAGAGCATCCGAGCCTTGGTGCAGTGACGCTGCGCCAGCTCATCGCCGCATGGGTGGTGCACGACCTGGGACATCTGGCGCAGGTCGCGCGGGTGATGGCGAAGCAATACCGGGCGGAGGTGGGGCCGTGGGTGGAATACTTGCCCGTGCTCACTGACCACGAGACGCCGCGATCGTAGAAAAGGCGTCGTCGGTCATCGGTTGTCGGTAGAACTGACGACCGACTACCGATTACGCCTCATGACCGGTGCCGCCCCAGCCGCAGCTCGAGGTTGCGCTTGACGTCCCGCCATTCCGCGCGCAGCACGCTGTACATCACCGAGTCGCGGACCGACCCGTCGCGCCGCGCGTGGTGATGCCGCAGGACGCCGTCCTTCTTCGCACCGAGCGCCTCGATGGCGCGCTGTGAGACGAAGTTGAAGTTGTCGGTGCGCAGTCCCACGACCTGACAGCCGAGTGTCTCGAAGGCGTGTTGCAGCAGCAGCAGCTTGCACGTGGTGTTCACATGGGTGCGCTGCCAGCTCCGGGCGTACCAGGTATAGCCGATTTCCACCCGGTCGATTTCGGCGACGATGTCGTGATAGCGCGTGGTGCCGACGATCGTCCCGCCCGCCAGCTCGCGCACCGCCCAGGGCAACATGCGGCCGTCACGCTGACCTGCGAGCGCCGCCTCGATGTAGGTCTCGACCGTGTCGGGCTCGGGGACGGCCGTGTACCACAGCTCCCATAACCGCCCGTCGGACGCCGCCGTCCGCAAGCCTTCGGCATGGACCGGCGTCAACGGCTCGAGCCGGACGCCATGGCCTTCGAGCTGAATCGGTTGTACGGTGATCATGGATGAAGGAAGGTACCACGAGGCGGAGGTGGACATCCACCTGAGCCCGCGATCTATTCAGGAGAAGCTTTCCTGACATGGAACCACCCCGCACGACGGCCCCCAATGCGCGCGCGATGCGCGTGATCCACCTCGCGCTCACGCTGGGACTGACCCTCGCCGGCGTCGTGTTCTACCTCGTGCGGCGGGTCCAGCAGCTGCCGCCATTGGTGCACTCGCCGGCCGTCGGCATCGCGCTCGCCGTGGCGGCAGCCAGTGCGCTGGTGGTCGCGGTGACGGTGGTGCGCCCGCGCGTGCCGGAGCAAGCACCGGAGCAGACCCGGGACTCCTATTGGGAGGACGCGACGGTGCGCATGACGGTGATCGTCCTGTGGGCCGCGGTCGAGGGGGCGGGCCTGCTCGGCGCCGTCGGCTACATCCTGACCGGTGCGACGGCACCCGCCATTGCGCTCGCGCTCGGGATCGTCACGCTGGCGACGCTCGGGCCAGGACGGTTCGAGCAGGGTGACGCCTAACCGACGTCTTGTCACGGCATGTAGCCGATGATCTGCACTCCGGCCGAGCGGGCCACGTCGATCGCATGGATGACGTCGTGATAGGGACGCTCGCCGGCGGCATGGACGAACAAGATCTTCTGCATCCGGCGCACATAGAGGGCGTGGATGCGGGCTTCGAGCCCTGGCTCCGAGACGCCAGTGCCGTTGATGCGATACCCACCGGCTGCGGGGAGGTCCAGCACGATCTGCGGTGTCCGCCCCGCCGTGGGCCGACCCTGCGGCGCCGGGACGTTCAGATCGAAAGCCATTCGCAGCTGCACGAGGATCATGGCGATGATCATCAGCACCAGCAAGACGTCGATCATCGGCGTCACGTTGATGTCGCCGGCGACGCCATTGTTCTGGCCTATTTGCATGGTCGCACCTCCGATCGGGACGCTCGAATGTGCGCGGCGAGGATGATCCATCCGATGCAGGAACGTTGCAGTCCGGTGAACCCCACATGACAACGGAACTGCGAGCGGCCCCGTGAAGGTGCTTGTTCTCGGAGCGACCGGAGAAACCGGGCTGCAACTGCTTACGCAAGCCCGCGAGCGAGGCCATGACATCACGGTCCTGGTGCGTCACCCGGAACGGCTCGGCACAGGTGCCGCGGGACTGCGCGTGCTCACCGGTGACGTCACGCGCGACCAGCGGGCCCTCGCGGCGGCAGTGCGCGGCCAGAATGCCGTAGTCAGCGCGCTGGGCGTTGGTAAGTCTCTGAAGTCCGGAGGACTGATCGCTCGGGCGGTGCCCGCGATCCTCAACGCCATGCAATCGGAACGGGTGCGCCGGCTGGTGTTCACGTCGGCCTACGGCGTGGGGGAGACGTGGCGGGACGTGCCGCCTCTACCTCGCATCCTCATACGCCTGCTGCTCCGGGACCTGTATTCCGACAAACGGGCGGGGGAGGCCGTCCTGCGAGACAGCGATCTCGACTGGACGCTCGTGTACCCGACGACCCTCACGAACGGCCACCGAACCGGACGCTGCCAGGTCGGTGAGCGCCTGGCGCTGCGCGGCATTCCCAAGATCTCTCGCGCCGACCTTGCCGACTTCCTGTTGTCACAGCTCGACGATCACCGCTTCGTTCGGACGGGAGTGCTGATCAGCAATGCCTGACGCGTCCGCAAGCGACAGCCGCGTCATCCATGCGCCGCCGGCGCTGGTCTACGGCATTTTCGCCGACTATCGCGTGCACCATCTCCGCATCGTGCCGCCCGAATACTTCCGCATGGTCGAGGTCGAAGCCGGCGGCGTCGGAGCAGGGACCCGCATCCGGGTGGAGACCCGTGCCCTGGGAAGGACCCAGCACCACATTCGCGAGCCCGAGCCGGGACGCATCCTGGAGGAGGTCGATGCCAGCGGATTCAGTGTCACGCGATTCACCGTGGAGCCGGCGGAGCAGGGGGCGTCCGCCAGTGTGACGATCACGACGGCCTTCCGCGTTCGGCCCGGGCCGCTCGGTGCGATCGAACGCGCCGTCACGGCAGCGATGCTGCGGCGCATCTACAAGAAGGAGCTCGCCCGGTTGGAGCAGTACGCCGCCACGCTGCAATAGCAGCGGCTACTTGCAAACGCTCGTGGGCCCACCCGATCTTCCGCAGATCCGCAGCAAGGAAGGGTTCATGCACTCCAGGTTCGTTCGTTGTGTCGCCGCCGCCGTCCTCGTGCTGCTCGAAGCCTCATGTCAGACTGCTTCGGGACCGAAGCTCGACGACGTGCTCTCCCATCAGGCCCAGTGGAATGCGTACGGGCTCTCCAGTTATTCGTTCGACTACAGGCTGCGAGCGATGATCTACTCGGTCGGGTGTCCGACGGCGTCGTGGCACCTGACCGTGCAGCAGAACAGCGTGACCGCTGCCACCTGCCTCGCGACGGACAGCGCCGTCACTCCACCCAGCGTCACCATCGATACCCTTTTCGCGCAGGTGATGCGCGCGCTATCGGAGAAGCGCATCAGCGCAATCGCCTACGACGCCCAGTGGGGCTACCCGACCAGCATCGAGTTTGCGGGACCCCCGGATGCGGCATACTCGGAGGCCGCGACGAACCTCGCCCCGTGAAATCCGGACCGGTCCTGCGACGTCTCCTCCTCGTCGTCGCCATCGTGCTGCTGCTGGTGCTCGCCTGGACCGGGATCCGCGGCGGGATGGACCAGCTTTCGGGGATGCGTACGACCGCCCAGACGATTCAGACCGTATTCCAGTTCGCCTACGGCGTGTTTGCCGTCCTCAGTATCGTCACGGTCTTTTGGGCGCGGCGCTGGAATGCCGCAATCCTCGTATGCTGGACGATCGCGTTGGCGTTCGCAGGCGGGTTGGGAGCCACCGCCTGGGGCGGCACGTCCGTCCTCATCGGCGTGATCTCAGGGATCATTGCGGGCGTCGTCGGGGCGGGAATCGCCTGGTTGCTGCGGATTGGCGCGCGCCGCACCTTAGTGCCATGAACGCTCTCGCCCGCTTCGGTCTGGTGTCCGCTGCCCTCGTTGCCGCCGGCACCCCATGCGCCGCACAGATCAGCACTGCCGAATATGCCGCACGACGCGATTCCCTCGCCGCTCGCGTGGACAGCGGCATCGTCGTGGCGTTCGGGGGCCGCACCCCAGTGACGGACTTCGGCCCGTTCTTCCAGGTGCCGGGATTCCATTATCTCACGGGCTACGACTACGCCGACGCGACGCTGGTGCTGGTGGTGCGAGGCGGACACGGCCGGGCGACGCTGTTCGTCACGCGCAGCACGCCGCGCCGCTCGCTCTACTACGGCATTGAGCCGGATTCGCAGGCGTTGGCCACGAATCTTGGCCTGCCATCGCGCTCCAATGACGCCCTGATCGGCGTGCTCGACTCGCTCGCCGGAACCGGACTGCCGTTCTATTCGCTGCGCGACGTCGAAGACGCCGACTTCGCAGGACTCGACTCGCTCACCCGCGGCGCGCAAACGATGCGTGGCCTGGCGCAGCGGCACGCAGGGCTCGTGGTGCAGGACGCCGCTCCGCTCGTCGACCGCTTGCGGGCCACGAAGAGCCCCGCCGAGCAGGCGCTGCTGCGGCGTGCGGCGGAGATCAGCGTGGCGGGGCACATAGCGGCGATGCAGCTGATCGCCCCGGGCTTGCACGAGTACGATCTCCAGGCGGTGCTCGAGTACACGTTCCGCCGCCAGGGCGGAGAGCGGCCGGCGTATGGCTCGATCGTGGGAACCGGCGCGAATGGCACCCAGCTGCACTACATGAAGGACCGCGACCTGCTCAAGGCCGGAGATCTCGTCGTGATCGATGCGGCAGCCGAGTTTGGCGGCTATGCCGCCGACGTGACGCGCACGCTGCCGGTGAGCGGGACGTTCACCACCGATCAGCGCGCCCTCTATCAGATCGTGCGTGACGCCCAGGCTGCCGCCGAGCGCAACTCGGGGCCGGGAAAGTCGGTGCAGGCGGCGCAGGATTCGTCGGTCGACGTGCGGGCGAAAGGCCTCGCGCGGCTGGGACTGGTCGAATCGCCCGACGCCCAGTTCGACCCGCCCTGGCCCGCCAACTGCGTCGAGCAGCCGCGCAGCTGCCGCCAGGTGATGTTGTTCGCCATCCACGGCATCAGCCACGGCCTCGGGCTCGCCGTGCACGACCCGATGCTGGGCTACTACGACGCGCGCGTGTTCCGGCCGGGTGACGCGTTCACCATCGAGCCTGGCATCTACATCAATACGCGGCTGCTCGACATTCTTCCCGATACGCCGCGCAACCGGGCGTTCGCCGCGAAAGTCCGGTCCGCGGTGCTGCGCTTCCAGAACACCGGCGCCCGCATCGAGGACGACTACATCGTGACGCCGACGGGACTCGACTGGATCACCCCGGCGCCGCGCGACCTCGCGGACGTCGAAGCAGCCATCGCACATCGCGCAGCGGTGCCGTAACACCCGCATGTTGGTCCGCATCAAGAAGAAGACCGACGGTGGAGCGGCCTTGAGCTGTATCCGCGCCGACGGCACCGTGACCTGGCAGCAGCAGAATGGGCTGCAGGGCCGGTTCTTCCCGCTGCACGACCTGACGCACTACGCCGTGGAGACCGTGCTCGACCTGCGCGGCTTCTTCAGCCTCGTGGCGGAAGGATGGGACTGCGGCGACTTCGGCACGCCCTGGCCGCGCGGGCCGCTCCCGCCCGAAGCGCACGCGGTGGAGCAAGTGGTCGGCTACCTCGACACGGAGCGTGCCTCCGGCCGGGAGTGGGCCGCGGCGGATCTCCAGCTCGCAGCGCCGTACAGCGTCAGCGAAGAGGAACTGGGTCGGGTGCGTGATGCGCGCCACGGCCTCTTTGCGCGCTGGACGGCACTGCCTGCGGGGGACACCCTCGAGCTGCACTTCGAGCCTGTGCAGAAGCCCGCCTGAGTGACCGCGGCATGCGTCTCTGGACCCTGAACCCCAGCCACCTCGACGCCCAGGGGCTCGTCGCCGTCTGGCGCGAAGCGCTGCTCGCCAAAGCGGTGCTGCAGCATCGCACGCGGGGCTACCATCACCACCCGCAGCTCCTGCGGTTCCGCAATCATCCGCGTCCAGTCGCCGCGATCAACACCTACCTCACCGAGGTGCTGGCCGAGGCCCGGCGCCGTGGGTACCGATTCGACGGGCGGAAGGTGCGGGGCCCGAAGACGAAGCTCCGGATTCGGGCGTCTGCCGGACAGCTGGCCTACGAATGGTCGCATCTCCTGCGAAAGCTGCGCCGGCGCTCCCCCGGGATGTATCGGTCAATGCGCCGAGCGCGCCCCACCATCCACCGGATGTTCCAGCTCACCAACGGTCCCGTCGCTCAGTGGGAGGTCCGCCGACCGTGAAGCCAACGCGCGGCGTTGTGCCCGACCTGCGGGCGACAGTGCTCAACGCCTGGCGGACCAACGATCGGGTCACGAGTGATCTCGTCCGGCAGGTGCCCCTGAAACTGTGGCGGGCCAAAGTGCCGGGGGAGCCGCAACGCACGGTGGGCTCGATTGCCGCACATTTTCACAACTCCCGCCGCAACTGGATCCGGACGCTGGGCGCGCCCTTGGGCGTTCCCGTTCCCCACCGCGTGGACCACCGCACGGTCTCGCGGCGCGCACTGGTCAGTGCACTTCGCGCTAGTGGGCGCGGCATCGCGGCGTTGCTCGAGCTCGGCATCGAGGCCGGGGGAGCGGTGCCGCCGACGCGCGCCTATACGTGGCGCAACCTGCCGCTCGACGTGGGGCACGTGCTCGCGTACTTCGTGGCCCACGAGGCGCATCATCGGGGCCAGATCGTCTTGATTGCCCGACAGCTGGGCCAGCGCCTGCCGCGGGCGACCGTCGATGGCTTGTGGCAATGGTCGAGCATCGTGCGGGCGCGGCGATGATCCCGCTCATCGACTACGCCCGGCTCGCTAACGGTGAACGTGATGCCCTGGCAAGCGCGATCGCCGATCACACGACGCTCGAGCAGGCGCTCCACTGGGCCCACACGCTCGCCCCGCCGCGCGGGGTAGAGTCCGTGTTGACGCAGGACGAATACACGCACGACGTCCTGATCCCCTACGGCAGCCGCTACCTGGTCTATGACACCAGCTGACTCGGCGCCGTGACGGCGGTCGCCGTCTGGGATCACCGGCCCACCGATCGCGAGCTGCTGGATGCACGGCTCGCGCGCGGGTGGAAGCCGACGCCGAGCGGTTTGCAGGGGGGCGACAAAGTGCTGGGCTATGCCGCGTGCGTGTTCGACGGCTCCGACCACTCGCACCATCATTCGTAATGGTGTCCCTCTCGCTCGCACTGCGAAGTCTCTTCTGGACCGTGGTCCTCCCCGGGATGGTCGCGGGGTACGTGCCGTGGCGTTATGTCGGGCTGAACCACGCCTCGTTCAGCTGGCGCGATCCCGTCCAACTGCTGGGGGTGCTCGTGGGAGCGATCGGCGCGGGAGTGCTCGCCACCTGTATCTGGGAGTTCGCACACAGCGGGCGGGGGACGCTTTCTCCCGTCGATCCGCCGCAACACCTGGTGGTGCAGGGGCTGTACCGTTACGTGCGCAATCCGATGTACGTTGGCGTCACCATGATACTGCTGGGCGAGCTGCTCATCGCTCAAGCCCCGGCGTTCGCCT
Organism: uncultured Gemmatimonadaceae bacterium; assembly: GCA_964641815.1. Lineage (GTDB taxonomy): Bacteria > Gemmatimonadota > Gemmatimonadetes > Gemmatimonadales > GWC2-71-9 > DASTHG01. The sequence goes on from CAZXKN010000038.1 coordinate 11,532, forward strand.
GGTACTGGGCCGGCTGGCTCGTCGCGGTCAATCTCTTCATCATTGGCTACGAGGAGCCCACGCTGCGGCACCAATTCGGCGCATGGATCCTGGTCGCGCCCAAGGGGATCGCCACCGACGCCCAGCTCGCCAGATGGATCGGCATCGCCACCGGGTACGCTGGCGCGCTCCCTCCCAAGAAGTGAGTTCACTATTTTAGGCGGTCTTGCGAATTACCTGCTCCTCACACGGGAGGTCCTGCGATGCGGCTGGTCATCGTCGTGCTGCTGCTCTGCATATGGCTGTACCTGGCGTACTCCGAGTACCAGGCAGGGAACATGATGTTGGCCGGTCTGTTCCTCCTCATTGGGATCGCGCTTACGACGTGGCGGCTGCGCAGGGCCTCGTAGGAGATGTCGAAGGAACGCCTGTTGTTGAAACATTTTCTCGCCGCGCTCGCCTATCGCACGCAGAAAGCG
>CAZXKN010000039.1:0-34848 GCA_964641815.1 uncultured Gemmatimonadaceae bacterium
AGCTGGAGGACGTTTCGAAGACTCTTGGCATTCAATCCTACGTGGCCGTCGCCGGACTTCTCGAAGCTGAGCAGAAGGCCGGCGATTTCAGACGGTGCCAGGAGGATGCGGCCACAATCTTCGCTCGGTTGCCTCCCGCCCGACTCGGACTGCCGGCGAGCTACGTAGACAAGCTGCGGTCCCAGTGTGTCACGCCGCCTCCTGACCGCTGACGGGGCAGGGGGCCGGCGAAGCAGTAAGCCGTAAGCCGGAACAAACGCCGAAGCTCCTGCGGACTCTTGACGCGGGGAACTCTGGTCCCTACGTTATGCTGAAATTTCAGCATTCAGGGGTCGAGCCATGGCCGAGGTCAAACAGACGCTGTCCCGCCGCGAGCGCGAGGTGATGGACGTCCTGTACCGCCGCGGGGAAGCGACCGTCGCCGAAGTGATGGACGAACTGAAGGACCCGCCGACCTACTCGGCCGTGCGCTCGATCTTCCGCGTGCTCACCGAAAAAGGCCACATCGTCCATCGCGCCGACGGCCCGCGCTACGTCTACGCGCCGGCGGTAGCCACCGAGCGGGCCAGCAAGGCCGCGCTCGACCACGTCGTCAACACGTTCTTCGACGGCTCAGCCGAACGAGCGCTCGCCGCGCTGCTGACGCGCTCCGACCTGGACCTCAGCGAAGCGCAGATCCTCCATCTCACCAAAGCCATTCGCAAGGCGGGGGAGGAGGGACGATGAGCGCCTTTACGCTGTGGGCGATCGGGACGCTGCTCAAGGGGACGGTGCTGCTCGGCGTTGCGCTGCTCGTCGCTGCCGCGCTGCGCCATTCCTCGGCCGCACTGCGACACCTCGTGTGGGGTACCGGGCTCGCCATGTTGCTCGCGCTGCCGCTCGCGTCTTTGTTGCCGTGGCGCCTCCCCGTGAGCGGGCTCGCGAGCGTGGTGCAAACTCCGCCGCCGCCGATCACGCGAACGCACACCACACCGCAGAATCCTGCTGTGTCGCCGCAAGCGCCGGCTGCGCCAGCGGCGCAGCAGTCGCAGACGACGGGCGCCGCGCCGGTACCGTCGTCTCCCGGTATCACGTTCTCGCTCTCACCTGCGACCCTGCTGTCGATCGCATTGGCGATCTGGCTGATCGGGATGGTGTGGCTGGTCGGGCGGCTGGTGATCGGCGCGGTGCTGCTGCGTCGCGTGGTGCGCAAGGGGACGGCGCTCGACAACACTGAGTGGCGCCATCCCTTGCTCGAGGCCGCCGACCGGCTCGCGCTCGAGCGGCTGCCGCGGCTGGTCATGAGCGACCGGCTGCCGATGCCGTTCGCCTGCGGCGTACTGGACCCGGCGATTGTCCTGCCCACCGGCGCCACCGAGTGGGACGACCGGCGGCGCCGCGCGGTGCTGTTTCACGAGCTGGCGCACCTGTCACGTTACGATTTGATCGGCAACGCGCTCGGCCAGCTCGCCTGCGCCGTGTACTGGTTCCATCCGCTGGTGTGGGTCGCGGCGCGCAAGCTGCGCGTCGAGAGTGAGCGGGCGGCCGACGATCTCGTGCTGGGCGTCGGGACCCGCGCGTCGGAGTACGCCGACCACCTGCTGCAGATCGTCTGCCTCGCCGCGCGCTCGCGTACCCCCGCGATCGCGCTACCGATGGCGCAGCGTCACGAGTTCGAAGGCCGCATGCTCGCCATTCTCGAGCGCGATTCGCGGCGCGAGCCGGCGTCGAGCCGCCACGCCGCGGTCCTAGGGTGCCTGGCGCTGTCGCTCGTGATTCCGCTTGCGGCGCTCGCCCCCGCGCGGGCCGAGCCGCCGGCGCCGCCGGTGGGCTCCGCCGTCGTGCACGACTCAGTACCGCCGCGTTCGCAGACGACGTCGAAGCCAGCCGATCGCGCCACGTTGGCGCCTGTGTCCCGCAAGCCCGCGCCGCCTGCGCCTGTTGCCGGCATTGCGGGGACGGTGCCTCCGGGCGCTGATTCGACGGCGGTCATCGCGGCCTTGAAGCGCGCGCTCGAAGATTCCGTCGCCTCGGTGCGAGAAGACGCTGCATATGCTTTGGGCCGACTCGAATCGCCGGGCGCAGTGCCGGTGCTCGTCGCCCGTCTCCCGCACGATCCCGCGCCGAAGGTGCGCGAGATGATCGCGTGGGCGCTGGGCCAGATCGAAAGCCACTCGGCGACCGAGACGCTGGCGTCTACGGCTCAGCACGATGAGTCGGAAGACGTGCGGGCGATGGCGGTGTGGGCGTTGGGACAGATCGAAGATGCCGCCGCGATTCCCGCGCTCGAGCAGGTGCTGCACGATCAGTCGGCCGAGGTGCGGGGCAGGGCAGCATGGGCCCTCGGTACCATCGGTCCCGACAAGGCGCCGAGCGGCCTCGTTGCGGCACTGAGCGATCCGTCGGCAGAGGTGCGGTACCGGGTGGCGTGGGCGCTTGGGCAGATCGCCGACTCGGTCGCCGCCGGGCGGCTCGCGCAGGCGCTGAAAGACTCGTCGACCGACGTCCGCAAAGCGGCGATGTGGGCACTCGGGAAGATCGGCGGCGATGGGGCCCAGGCGCAGCTGATCGAAGCGCTCAGCGACAAAGACCCCGAAGTGCGGGCCCGCGCAGCACGGGCGTTGTCGGGGAGCTCGGGTGATCCGTGGCCGTGGCCCTGGCCCATGCCCATCATTCGCTGACCCCTTCCTCACGGGCGCCCTGATCGGGCGCCCGTAGTGTTTTCCGCAGGGCTCTTGACATTCCCCATCGAGTGCTGAATATTCAGCATAGTGCTGAAATTTCAGCAGTCGCACCTTCGATGGAGGAAATCGGTCCATGACAAGCAAGCTCGGCACTCTCGCGATTCTCGCGCTGATCGGCCTGTCCGACGGCGGTTGGCCGGTCCGGCAGGCTGCGGCTGGCCCGGTCGTCGATGACGCCGCTGCCGCGCGTGAACTGCTCGCCGAGGCCCACGGCGCGCCGGCGGTGCTGTGCGCGCTCGCGGCTCGCTCGGTCCAGCAGCGCTACGGCTTCGGGCCGTGGCAGCCCCCGGGCGGCGTGGGCGACACGTCGACTGCGCTGCGCTGGGCGCTGGAGCGCCCCCGCAGTGAGGCAGCGGTGCCGGTGTTGCTCGATGGTCTCGGCAACGACGATCCTTGCGTCCGCGAGTTCGCCGCGCGGCTTGTGGCGCAGGTCGAATCGCGCGTCGCAACGACCGGGATGGTGCGTGCTTTGAGCGCCGCCACGGCGGGCACGCGCCGCGCCGCGGCCGTTGCCTTGGGCTTCGCGGAAACGACGCAGGCGCTCGACCCGCTGATCGCGCGCCTGAGCGACGACGACGCGCCAGTGCGTGCCGCCGCCGCGTGGGCGCTCGGTGGACTCGATGAGCGCCGTGCCGTACTGCCCCTGCGCCACGCCCTCGCTGACGGCGTGTCCGGTGTGCGCGCTGCCGCCGCCCAGTCGCTCGGCCGGTTGCAGGACACTGCCGCCGTGGGCGCCCTGATCAACGCCTTGAAGAACGACAGCGAGGAGCGCGTGCGGCTCGCTGCCGCCGAAGCGCTCGGCCGCATGGAGGCGAAGAGCGCGATCCCGGCACTCGCCGACGCCCTGAGCGACAAGAGCACGAGCGTCCGGCGTATCTGCGCCTGGGCGCTCGGCCAGATGGAAGCCGCCGAGGCCATCCCCGGACTCGCCAAGGCGACGGACGACACGGATCGTGAGGTGCGCGAGATGGCGACCTGGGCGCTCGGCGAGATGGGCGTCCGCGGGGCGGCGCCCGTCTTGATCCGCCGCCTGCAACAGGACGCCGATCCCGAGATCCGGGTGCGCGCGGCCTGGGCGTTGGGCCAGATCGAAGACCACGCCGGCATCGCGCCGCTCGGCGCGGCGCTGCACGACGACAAGAACACCGAGGTCCGCACCACCGCCGCCTGGGCGCTGGGCCAGATCGAAGACAAGGAGTCCGTCCCGCTGCTCGCGGCGGCTCTGCGGGACAGCTCCGCGGACGTTCGCGGGAACGCTGCGTGGGCGTTGGGGCAGATCGGTGACGAGCACGCACCCGAAGCCCTCGTGGCGGCGGTCAAGGATCCCTCGGCCTCGGTGCGCCAGCGCGCCGCATGGGCGCTCGGGCACATCGAGGATGCGAGCGCCGTCCCGGCTCTGAAGGACGCCATCCGTGATGCCGACCACGAGGTCAGCAAGACGGCGCTGTGGGCTCTGTCCCAGATGGACGACGAGACAGCGCGAGCGGCGTTCGTTGACGTGTTGCGCAGCAGCGACCCGGAGATGCGGGCGGCAGCCGCCCGCGCCCTTGGGGGCGGCCACATCAATCCGTGGCCCTGGCCGCAGCCGCGCCCGATGCCACGGCCGTTCCCGTGAACCTGGTTCACCGCTCGACGCTACTCGTCGCTGCGGTGGCTGCGCTGGGCTCCCGCTTTGGAGCCCAGCGCAGTGTCCTGCCGTTCGGCCTGAAGGCGGGACACCACGCGGTGCGCGCCGAGACCGCGTTGTGGACGCCGCGGGATTCGGGTCGCTACGCGGTGGTCATCATCGCCCCAGGCGGTCCTGCGGCACTCGAGCGGGCGTTCCCTGAGTACCTGGCTTCCCACGGGTACACGGTCGTGCGTGCGCCGGGGACGAGTGCCGCAGCGGTGGCGCAGCAATACGGCGACTCCACGGCGGTGGCGATTCTCACCTGGGAGAGCGATTCCAGCGCCGTAGCGATGGTCGAGCGTGCCGCGACGCGGCTCTCGATTCGGGTTGTCCGGGGGAGTGATCCAGGGGCCGGGCGGCTGCGGATCGTGCTGCCGGCATCGAGCAGTCACCCCGATGCAGCAGCGCGCGGCTATCGGATGCTGTGCGCCGTGACGCAGGCGATTCTCAACGCCACACTCGAAGCGGCGCACCCCACCTTGTCCGAGCTGGCGGCCCGTTTGAGGGCGGCGGGTGTCCGGGAGGCCTATATTCGTGCTTCGTGACGCTCGAGATCCCCGCCGCCCTGTCGGCTGCCCTCACCGGGCGCTATGAGCTGCGCCGTGTGTTGGGGCAGGGCGGGATGGCGACGGTCTACCTCGCTGCCGACGTCAAACACGGGCGTGATGTAGCGCTCAAAGTCCTGCTCCCGGGACTCGCAGCGTTCCTCGGTGTGGAGCGGTTTCTGCGCGAGATTCAGATCGCCGCACGACTCACCCACCCGCACATCCTGGCGCTGCACGATTCGGGGGAGGCTGACGGCTTCCTCTTCTATGTCATGCCGTACATCGAGGGCGCATCGCTGCGCCAGCAGCTCGGCGAACGGGCCCGGTTCACGCCATCCGAGGCGCTCGCCATCGCCTCACCCGTGGCCGATGCGCTGAGCTACGCCCATCGCATGGGCATCTTCCACCGGGACATCAAGCCCGAAAACATCCTCTTCTCTCAGGGACATCCGATCGTCGCCGATTTCGGTATCGCCAAGGCGATCAGCACCGCGGGCGGCGCCAATCTCACGCGCACCGGCTTCCCGGTCGGGACCCCGGGTTACATGAGCCCCGAGCAGGCGGCCGGGCTCTCCGATCTCGATGCCCGCACCGACGTGTACAGTCTCGCGGTGGTGATCTACGAGATGCTGGTGGGCGAGTTGCCCGGGCGCTGGCCGACGGAGGATGCGGTCCGCCAGGGTCGGTTTCTCGAGGCGCCGCCCTCGCATCGGGCCACGTTGGCCGGTTTGGGGGGGCGCGTCGAGGGTGGGCTGGTGCGCGGGTTGTCGACCCGGCACGACCAGCGCACGCCGACGCCGCTCGCCCTGATCGACGATCTCACGGGCGTTGCGCAGCCGGCGCCGCACCGTCGCTACAGCGGCGGTGAGGTCGAGCAGATCGTGAAGCGGGCCTCGGAGCTCGAGGCAACGACGCCGACCGTCGGCGGGGCGATGACGATCGGCGGCGTCGAAGCGCTGGCGGCCGAGGTCGGAATCAAACCGGACCTCGTGCGCCAGGCCGCGCAGGAAGTGAGGCGGGGCGGTACGCCACCAGCCGCCCTGACGCCCATCAAACCGAACCGGTGGATCGCCGGGCCGACCCGCATTTTCACCGAGCGCATCGTGGACGTCGAGGTCCCCGAGTCGGAATTCCCGATCATGGTCGAGGAGATTCGGCGCATCCTGCAGAACGTCGGTCAGGTGAACCAGCTGGGCCGGTCATTCTCGTGGGTGACGGCGCGTCACGCATCGGCGCGGCGCGACCTCGAGGTGGCCGTGTCGGTGCGCGGCGGTCGCACGCGCATCACAATTCAGGAGAACCTGGCGCCCGTGATCGGCGGCGTGTTCGGTGGGATCGGCGGCGGCGTGGGCGGGGGCGGGATGGGGCCGATCATGGGCATCCTGGGCGGCGCATTGCATCTCGGCCCGGCGGTCGCGCTGATCGTCCCGTTCTGGCTCGGGGCCACCTACATTCTCGCGCGCACCGTGTATCGCAACATTTCGACCAAGCGGGTGCGGGAGCTCGAGAACCTGGGGGACCGGCTGGCGGAGTTCGCGCAGGATCTGGTCCCGGCGCCACGTCTCCGCCCTTGAACGGCGCTACCGCGTTCGCGCCGCCCGCCGCAGCAGGCCGTCCAATCCGGTCACGACGACCAGCCCGCGCAGCGTTCGGTCCGGCAATGCCACGACCGTAGCAACGCGGCCGTCGCTGGTGATCGTTTCGTTCCAGGCGAACGTCCGCACGAACGGTCCATCGGCATAGAGTCGTGGTGCGCCGCTCTGGAACCCGGCGCGCGTTTGCACCGGCACCTCCAGAACCTGGTGACCGTCCCTGTAGATGATGCGGTCGCCGGGTCGTGACCACAGAGGTTGCTGGCCACGCTCGACGACCTGGTAGAGCGCGCCGGTCGGCGGGACGGGCGAGACGGCGATCCCGCCCTCGGTGCTCCCGTACGCCAACCAGCGTCCGTCCGGAGAGAAGCTCGCCGCATAGCCCCGTCCGGGGATCTGTGTCCGTGTGGTGTCACCCTGCAGGTGCCGGATGAACAGCTGTCCGGTGCGCCAGTCGGTGAACACCAGATCCTTCCCATTCGGTGCGATCGTCATGTAGGACGCCCCGACCGGAGCGACATCGGCCAGCGGCAGGTCGGTCAACGTGTAGAGGCGGGCACCGAAGCTCAGGAATCGGACCGGGTCCCACAAGCCGATCAGGATCGTCTGGCCATCAGACGACCAGTCGGCGGGGAACGTGCGATAGTTGCCCGCGACCGCGATGCGGTGAGTCTGTCCGGTCGCGAGATCGAGGATCAGCGATTCACCGCTGACCGTTGGGTCGCGCCGTTGCACGGCGAGCTGGTGGCCGCCGGGCGACATGCGGAGCTGCGTGTACTGTCCGCGGGGGAAGGGGAGCGTATCGAGCTTCCCGTTGCGTGAAACAACGGCGATCCGGCCGTAGTTTTGATTCGCCCCCGGTACGTAGATCAGTGTGCCGTCGCGTGCCAGCGCATACTCTCCGGAACCGAAGCCTTCTTCGATGCGGACGCCCGGGATCACCGGCACGGGAGGCCCACCAGGGCTGGCGCTCCTGGCATCGAACCGGAGCGCCATGAGCACGCCGTCGCCCGCCCCAAACACGAGAAAGCCCCCGGGCGTCCATTTAGGGCTGACGCCCAACACGAGGTCTTCGGGCTTCACCGCATCGAGGGCCTGCACGCCGCGACGGGTAATGGCGAGCTCCTGACCGTCGCGGAGTGACAGCAGCGCCAGCTGGCCCGAGCTCAGCTGGCCGACGGCTCGACGATGGTCGGGGAGCACGTCGGGATTCACGAATTGCGTGCCGAGCGCGATCGAATCGCCGCTGCCTCCGGAGGCGCGCACCCAGCGCATCACAAAGCCGTCGTGTTCCATCAGCAGGATGCTGTCTGGGCCCACCCAGGTTGCTCCCACCGGGCGGTCCACCTTGACCAGGGTCACCGGAGTCCCGCCCCCCACCGATATTCTGCGCAGCTCGTTGCCCGAGAAGAACCCGATCCACTGCCCGTCGGGAGAGAAGAAGGGGTAGTACGCTCCGTCGGTGCCCGGCAGCACGATGGTCGTGTCGCCACCGAGGTGACGCACGAGGAGGTGCGTCGTCGCCTGCTGGGGCGAGACGTACGCCAGCATATCGCCGTCCGGGGAGAGCGCGAGTGCCGATTGCCACACGCCGAGCGGTCCCGGGCCCGCGAGCGCGATCGGCTGGTGCTCCGGTAGGACCAGATCGAAGCGATGCTCCGTGCCGGCGCCCGCCGGCTCGTGGAACAGGAACCGGCCTGCGACCATTCCGACGGCCGCGCCGGCGATCAGCCACCCAGCTGCAGCGATCGACCTCCTGGAGCGAACGCCGAGTGCAGGGGCGGCTCCGCGCGCGGCGAGTGCATCGGCGAACTGTGCGCCAGTGGAGAACCGATCCGCCGGTATCTTCTCGAGGCTACGGTGGATGGCGGCGGCGACCGCCGGCGGCACGGCACGGCGCAGCTCGCGCAGCGGCCGCGGATCGGACGTGATCACGGAGGCGAGGATTGCCTGAGCCGTCGGCCCGGTGTGCGGAGGGTCGCCGGTGAGCATCTCGTATGCGACGCACCCCAGCGCGTAAATGTCGGTGCGCCCGTCGAGCGTGCGCTCGCCGGCTGCCTGCTCGGGGCTCATGTAGTGCGGCGTGCCGAGGGAGAGCCCGGTCTGAGTGAGACGATCGCCGGCGGCCGCGGTCAGGGCGAGGGCGATGCCGAAATCGGCGAGCAGCGGCTGGCCATCCTGGAGCAGGATATTTTCCGGCTTGATGTCGCGGTGTACCACGCCCTGGCGGTGCGCGTAATCGAGCGCCAGCGAAATGGCCCGGACCATGGTCACCGTCTCGTCCACGGGCAGCTGCCGTTCGCGATCGAGCCGCGCCCGCAGCGATTCTCCGGCGACGTAGGGCATCACGTAGAACAGCAGCTCTCCCGCGGAGCCGGAATCGTAGAGTGGCAGAATGTGGGGGTGCTGCAGGTGCGCCGTGAGCTTGATTTCCTGCAGGAAGCGGTCGGCTCCGATGACGGCCGAGAGCTCCGGCCGGATCACTTTGACCGCGACGGACCGGTCATGCCGGACGTCGTGGGCCTGGTACACGACGGCCATGCCGCCTTGCCCCAGCTCGCGATCCACTCGATAGCGGTCGTTGACCTCGGCGCGGAAGCGGGCGAAGGGATCCATCGCGACCCGCCAATCCTCGGCCGGGTTGCCCTCCCGCGCAAGACCTCCGGTGGTTCAGTCCCCGGTCAGGGGCTCACTCATACCGTAACGCCTGCACTGGATCCACCTGGGAGGCTCGCCGGGCCGGGACGTAACCCGCGCCGAAGGCGACCATCGACAGGGCCACCAGGGAGAGCCCGAACACGAGCGGATCGTAGCCCTTCAGTCCGAACAGCAGCGAGCTGGCGGCCTGGCCCAGGCCGACCGCGGCCACGAGGCCGATCCCACCGCCGACCGCCATCATCCGCACCACTTGTCCCAGCACCATGCCGCGCACGCGAGCGGCGTCGGCGCCGAGCGCCATGCGGACGCCGATCTCGCGAGTGCGCTGCGCCACGGTGTAGGCCAGCACGCCGTAGAGTCCGATCGCCGCGAGCAGCGTGGCGAGCGCGGCGAACGCTGCCGACATCGTGCTGATCATGCGATCCAGAAAGACATTGTCGCGGATCTGCTGCGGCATCGTTTTCAGCTCCTCCACCGGCAACCCCGGGTCGAGGGCCTTCATCGCGCCGCGAATCGAGCGCACCGTCGTTTCCGGCTGCGGCGAGCGGACGTAGAAATTCATCCCCGAGACGCGGGTGTCCTGGCGCCACGGCATGTAGAACACCGGCGGGACCGGCAGCTTCACGTCACTGTACTTGATGTCCGGGATCACCCCGATGATCTGGATCGTGAGCGAATCGGGGCCGCGGGTCGACATGAACTTGCCCACTGCGTCCTGGCCGAGATTGAACTTCCTGGCGAAGGCCTGATTGACCACCGCGACCTCCGGGGCACCGACGTGGTCGGCGATGGTAAACTCCCGGCCCCCGACGAGCCGGACTCCGAGTGTCGTGAAGTAGGCCGGTCCGATCTCGTTGAACCGCGAGTTGTTGTTGACGTCGGGCCCCGCGGGAAAACCCTGCACGTTCACGTCGGTCCCCCAGTTGTCGCCGGCCAGAAGCGGCACCATTCCGCTCGTCACCCCGGTCACCCCCGGGAGCGCGGCGAGGGCCTCCTCGACGCGGGCATACAGGAGCGGCGTGCGAGTACTGTCGTAGCCCGCGCGCTCCGGGTTGATGTAGAACGTGACGACGCTGTCGACCCGCACCCCGAGGTCCACCCGCGTCACGTTCACGAGGCTGCGCATGAACAGCCCGGCTGCGATGAGCAGCGCCGTGGCGAGACTGATCTGCACGGTGACGAGCGACGACCGGAAGCGGGCGGCGCTCCTGACGCCGGCGATCTGTCCGGCGTTGGAGCGGATCGTCGTGACCAGATCGGCGCGCGTGTTGTGCCACGCCGGGAACAGACCGAGCGCGATGCCGGTGATCAGGGCGAGGGCGGCCGCGAAGATCAGGACGGCGGGCTGCAGCGTGAATTGCAGGGTGGTCGCCGCTTCAGCGGGGAGCAGCGCGGCGATGCCGTGGAGCGTCCACTGTGCCACCAGGAGGCTGGCGACGCCGCCCAACGCGGCGAGCAGGACTGACTCGACGAGCAGCTGTCCCACGAGGCGCCAGCGGCTCGCGCCGAGGGCCAGCCGCACGCCCATTTCCATGGCTCGGCCGGCGCCGCGCGCCAGCAACAGGTTGGCGATGTTGGCGCAGGCGATGAGCAGCACGATTGCGGTGACACTGAACAGCATCCACAGCGGCGTCCGCGCCTCCCGCTGCATGCTGCTCTGCCCCCGCCACCCCGGCGTGGCGATCAGCTCCTTGGCCTTGAACCGGGTCATCGTTTGCTCGCTCATCCCCTTTTGCAGCGGCGCCTCGACGTCCGTGATGATGGGGTGGTAGAGCGCGTTCAAGCCGGCGCTCGCTTGGGCGAGGGAGACCCCCGGTTTCAGCCGGCCGAAGACATAGACCCAGTAACTGCGGCGATTCTCGAATCCGTGAAACCCCGCTGAGAGCACGCCGCGCATGTCGATCGGGGCGTAGATGAGCGGCACGATGCCGACCGTCGTTCCCCGAAATTCGTGTGGCGCGACCCCGACGATCGTCATGCTCTGCCCGTTCACCTTGAGTGTCTTGCCGACGACCCCACGGTCCGAGCCGAAGTGCTGCTCCCAGAATCCGTAGCCCAGCACCACCACGAAATTGCCGCCGATCGCGCGATCGTCATCGGGCGTGAGCAGCCGCCCGACGGCAGGCGTGAGCCCGAGGGTCGGAAAGTAGGAGCCGGAGACGTACATCCCTTCACCCGTCAGCGGAGCGTCCTGCCAGTTGAGGCTCGCGCCGAACGCGTCGTGCGCCGCGAGACCCGTGAGGACCGTCTGCTCGCGCTCGAGGTCACGGAACATCGGATAGCTGAAGACGACGTCGCAATCGCCGGCCTGCCCGCACGAGGTCGAACCCGGTTTCGGTCCCGGCGCCGCGAGGTTGACGAGTCGATCGGCGTCGGGCACCGGGAGCGGGCGCAGCATGATCTGGTCGAACATCGAAAAAATCGCGGCGTTGGCGCCGATGCCCAGCGCCAACGAGAGGACGGCGATCGTGGTGACAAAGGGGGTGCGAAAAAGCGTGCGGAACGCGAACGCGAGCTGTCGCATCAGGAGTCCCGGGGAGAGAGGATCGTACTCCCGACGGCCGAACCCGGCTCCGGGTTTCTGTCCCCGAACCGCACCCGCTCCCGGAGGTGAGCCCCCAGGTCAATGGCCGTCTTGAGGCCGACCAGCAGCACGATCGCGGCGACCGGCGCCCCCAGCGCCATCACGAGAAAGCCGCCCAGCAGGACCGTGAGGTGCAGCACGACGATGCGGCCGTAGGGCCGGAACATGAGCTGGGGCAGGGACACCCGCTGGTACTCGCCGCCCCCCAGGTAATTATGGAAGAAGGAAAAGCCGTGACTGGCCACGAGCGCAGCCACCGGCAACGTGAGACCGGCACCCCGCACAGCGTTCACCAGCGTGGCGCCCGAGAATCCCCCGAACTTGTTGCCGCCGAACAGCGCCAGCACGAACATCCCGTGGACGAAGGTGAACATCCCATAGTGAACGCAGAAGAAGGGAATGAGAAACAGCTTGCCGGCCCACGTGACTTCGCTCTTTGGTTGCGCCGCCAGCATCCGAAGGACGTTGAACCCGCCGACCACCACGTTCTCGCACCAGTAGAGCAACAGCACCTGGAAGACGGTCCAGTTGTGGAGCGCGATGCCCACGAGCGGGATCAGGTTCGTCGCGAGCAGGACATACGCCGATGGGGGCACACTGCTCGTCTGGCCGGCGGGTTCGGGACGCGCGTAGATTGGCGGTTCGCTCATGCCCCCAGGATGTTCATGACTCTCGCTTCGCGCAATCTCCCGGTCCTGCTTCTGCCGCTCGTCACGGTCCAGCTCGGGGCCGCGCAGGCGCTGCCGCACACGACCGCCGAACGCACCAACTACCAGGCGACGTCGACGGATGCCGATGTCGGCGCTTTCCTCGACAGCCTGGCGCTCGCCGGCGCGCCCATCGCGATCACGGAGATGGGGACGTCGACGCTCGGCCACCCGATCTCCTTCGTGATCGCGTCGGATCCTGCGATCACGACGCCGGGTGAGGCGGCCGCGGCCGGGAAGCTGGTCGTCTACATCCAGGCGAACATCCACGCCGGTGAAGTCGAAGGGAAAGAAGCGGTCCTGGTGCTGCTGCGGGAAATCGCGGGGCCGCGCCGCGCGCTGCTGCAGCGCCTCGTCGTGCTCGTGGCGCCCAACTACAACCCCGACGGCAACGACGCGTTCGGCCCGCAGGCGGTGAATCGCTCCGAGCAGAACGGTCCCGAGCAGGTGGGGCAGCGCGCCGACGGCATGAACCTCGATCTCAATCGCGATTACTTCAAAGCCGAGGCGCCGGAAACGCGAGGCGCGCTCGCGCGGGTGATCACCGCGTGGGATCCGGCCCTGATGATGGATCTGCATACGACCGATGGCACGCGGCACGGCTACCTGCTGACGTATGCGCCGCCGCTCGATCCGATCGGCCCCGCGGGACCCACCGGTTACGTCCGCGACCAGATGCTGCCGGCGCTGCGCAAGACGCTCCAGGATCGCTATCACGAGCCGATCTTCGACTACGGCAACGTCGACGACCCGCTCGCTCCCAGGAGCTGGGACACCTATGCCCCGGTGGGTTGGTACGGCATCAACTACATGGGATTGCGCGGGCGCATGGCCATTCTTTCGGAAGCCTACTCCCACGCCGACTTCAAGACCCGCGTCCAGGTCACCCACGATTTTGTCGCCGAGGTCCTCGATTACGCCGCCCAACACGTCGACGACATCCGGCGCATCGAGCGGGATGCCGATCGCCAGACCACGCTCGAAGGGGCGGGACAGGTTCCCCGGCCGTCCCTCGCCGTCGCCTACAAGCTCGCGGGCCGCGGCGTCGAGCCGGTCTCGCTCGAGGTCATGACGGCGAACAGCGACACGAGCAAGAACGCACCGCCGCTGGCGACGGGCACGCTCAAGACCTGGCAGCTCCCCGTCAACGACCGCTTCGTCGACTCCGTCACGCGAGTGCTCCCCGCCGGGTACATCCTGCCGGCGGCGTCGCAGGACGTCGTGCAGCTGCTGCGCCGTCATGGCATCGCCGTGCAGCGTCTCGAAGCCGCCGCGACGGACACGGTGGAGACCCTCGAGGCGAGCGACCTGACCTGGGCACCGCGGGAGTTTCAGGGCCACCACTTCCTTGCCGTCACCGCTCGGGCGGTGCGGTCGCTGCGCACCGCCCCGGCGGGGGCGTACTTCGTCTCGACGGCGCAGCCGCTGGGCCGCCTGGTGTTCGCGCTGCTCGAGCCGGAGGGGTACGGCCTGGCCCGTTGGGGCCTGTTCGACCGGCTGCTGGGGTCGGAATTCGGCTCTTACTCAGGCCTCGTGTACGGCTCGGTGCCGGCGCGCGAATTCCCCGTCTGGCGGGCGCTGCGCGCCCCGCGAGCAGGAATGCGCCTGATTTACTAGGACAATAGCTGTACGCGAAATGCTGACAGGGAGGAGGAGCAGGCAGTTGCTTGCTCCTGCCTGGCGTAACCCCAATATTGGCGGCGCGATGGCCGACTCCCCCCCAGGGCGGACACGTCTCCGCCGTCTGCTCGCCGGGATCTCGATCGAGTACAAGCTGCCCCTGTTCATCTCGGTGCTCCTCGTCACCGTGATCGCGTTGTCGTCCTGGGCAGCCTATCGCGGCGTGCGTGCGGCCGCCTTTACGGCCGCCCGGGTGCGGTTGGGAGGCGTGGCCGATCAGCTCGCGTCCATGCTGCGGTCGTCGGCTGGCCAGGTCGGGGCCGCGGTCGCCAAGGCGGCCGCCAACGACACGCTGCGTCGCTTCCTCGAAAGCCCGACTCCGCAAACCCGCCTCGATGCGCTGGCTGCGATGCGGCACATGGGGCCGGTCGTGGAGCAGGTGATCGGTGTGGAGCTGTGGAGTGCCCGGCGCGAGCGCCTCCTCGTGACGGGGAAGCAGACGGAATCCGTTGCGAGCGGTCAGGTGGAAGGGGTGCAGTGGGCGGAGCGTGTCGACACCGGGCTGGTGGGCCGCCTGCAGCTGGGCGGAGACTCTCTCATTTACCCGGTGTCGGCGCTCATCCAGGGACGTCGCGGCCCGCTGGGGTACGTCGTGCAATGGCGCCGGGCGACATCCAGTCCCAAGTCGCGGGAAGCCACGCTGCAGCTGATCGGATCGGGCGCCGCGCTCTACGTCGGCAACGACCGCGGCGATTTCTGGACCGATCTCCTGGGCCAGGCGCCCAAGCCCCCGGTCGACGTGCGCAATGCACGCGGCATCCTCACCTACGAGCGTCCGCAAAACGGCGACGTGATGGCGGCCGCCCGGTCGCTCGCGCCGCTGCCCTGGGTGGTGCTCATCGAATTTCCGGAGCGCGTCGTCGGCGCGCCGGCGACCGCGTTCATCCGCAGGCTCGGCTTGGTCGAATTGGCGCTCGTGGTGTTCGGACTCGTCGCCGCCTGGGTGATGGGCCATCGCATCGCGGCGCCATTGCGCGATCTGACCGCGGCCTCGGCGGCGATCGCAGCGGGCGACTACTCGCGCGATGTGGCGAGCCACCGCGCCGACGAGATCGGCAAGCTCGCAACGGCGTTCACGACGATGGCGCACCGGGTGCGGGACGCGCAGACCCGGCTCGAGGACCAGGTACGCGAGCGGACCGCCGAGCTCGAGGAGCGCAACGACGAGCTCGAGGCGTTCGGGTATTCGATCTCGCACGACCTGCGCGCCCCGCTGCGCGCGATGCAGGGGTTCAGCCAGGCGTTGTTGGAGGATTGCGGTGACCGGCTCGACGCGATGGGACGCGAATACGCAGAGCGGATTGTTGCCGGCGCCAAGCGCATGGACGAGCTGATCCGCGATCTCCTCGCCTACAGCCGCGTCAGCCGGGCGGAGCTCAAGCTGGTGCGAGTCCCGTTGACGCCGGTGGCGCACAGCGCGCTCGCCGAGCTGAGCGGCGCCCTGCGTGCCCGCAACGCCAGCGTGCACGTCGACGAACCGCTGCCCACCGTGATGGGCCACCCGGCGACGCTGTCGCAGGTGCTCACCAATCTGCTCGGCAACGGGCTGAAGTTCGTCCCGCCCGAGCGCATCCCCGAGCTGCGGGTCCGCGCGGAGCGGCACAACGGCCTGGTGCGCGTGTGGGTGGAAGACAACGGGATCGGCATCGCTCCCGAGCATCAAGCCCGGATCTTTCGCGTGTTCGAGCGGTTGCACTCCAATGACGACTATCCCGGCACCGGGATCGGGCTCGCGATCGTCCGCAAGGCGGTGGAACGCATGGGAGGTCAGGTGGGCGTCGAATCGAGTCTCGGCCACGGCAGCCGTTTCTGGGTCGAGCTCCGAACGGCCATGGGAGAGGGGACCTGACGTGAGCTCGGGGCAGGTGATCCTGGTCGTCGAAGACGACCCTAACGACGTCCTGTTGATCCAGCGCGCGTTCGGGAAGGCGCGCATCCTGAATCCCGTGCGCACCGTGTCGCACGGCGATGAGGCGGTGGCGTACCTGTCGGGTGCAGGCGCATTCGCCGACCGCGAGGCGTATCCGTTTCCCGTCCTCGTGCTGCTGGATCTGAAGCTGCCGCGCCGCTCGGGGCTGGAAGTGCTGGGATGGATCCGCTCGCAGCCCGGATTGAAGCGGCTGCCGATCGTGGTGCTCACCTCGTCCAAGGAATCGATCGACATCAATCGCGCCTACGACCTCGGCGCCAACTCCTATCTCGTGAAGCCCGTCGGATTCGACAGCCTGCTGGAGCTCGTGAAGTCCCTGGAGGTCTACTGGATGATGCTCAACCAGCATCCCGACATCTCGGTCCAGTGGCCCCAGGACAACGCGCCCGCCGACGCCGCCGGGCGTGGGGGTGACCGCTGATGGGAACCCCGTTGCGGGTGCTGCTGGTCGAAGACTCGGCCGACGACGCCCGTCTCCTCGTGCGCCAGCTCGGCACCGCCGGCTACGACGTCACGCACCGCCGGGTCGACACGCCCGACGCGATGCAGGAGGCGCTGGAGCGGAACGTCTGGGACATCGTCATCAGCGATTACAGCATGCCCCAGTTCAGCGGGACCGCGGCGCTCACGCTGGTCAAGGAACGCGGGCTCGACCTCCCGTTCATTTTCGTTTCGGGGACGATCGGCGAGGATGTCGCCGTCGCGGCGATGAAGGCCGGGGCGGCGGATTACGTCCTCAAGGACAAGCTGAAACGCCTGGTGCCCGCGATCGAGCGCGAGCTGCGCGACGCCGAAGTGCGGCGCGAGCGGCGCCGGGCGCAGGAAGTCGTGCTGGAACGCACGCGACTCGCGGTCCTGAGCTCCGATCTGGGCGTCGCGCTCACCGGCGTGGCCGCGCTGCGCGCCACCCTGGTGCGCTGCACCGGGGCCCTGGTGCGGCACCTCGACGTGATCGGCGCCTGCATCTGGACGTTCTCCGAATCGGCCCGCGGGCTGGAGCTCGCGGCCGGGACGGGGCTCTCGCCCGCGCTCGCGGACGCCTACGCGATGGTGTCGCTCGATGATCCGCTGATCGGCAACATCGTGCGGCAACGCCGCCCGGTGCACATGACGGCTGCCGGCCCGCTGCCCATTCCGGACGCCGGCTGGGTCGAGCGCAACCGCATCGCGACCTTCGCGGGCTGCCCGCTGCTCGTCGGCGAGCGGACGGTCGGCGTCCTGGGTGTGTTCTCGCGGCGCACCCTGCCGTCATTCGTGGTCGAATCGCTCAGCGCCATCGCCGACCAGCTCGCCGTCGGCATCGAGCGCCGCCGCGCCGAGGAAGAGCTGCGCCAGTCGGAAGAGCGGTTCTCCCGGGTGTTCCGCTCCAGCCCGGTGGGCATCGTCATCACCACGCTCGACGATGGACGCTACCTCGATGCCAACGACGCCTTCCTCACGCTGCTCGGCCGGACGCGCGACCAGGTTCAGGGGAAGACGACGATCGAGCTCGGCGTGTGGCGCGACGCCGCCGAGCGCGGCCGGATGGTCGAGGCCCTGGGGATGCACGGCACGGTTCGCGACCTCGATCTGGAGTTCCGCACGGCGAGCGGAGCGCTGCGCAACGTGCTTGCGTCGGTCGAACGGATCGAGTTGAGCGGCCGTCCCTGCCTGCTCATGCTGGCCTACGACATCAGCGACCGGAAGCGCCTCGAGGATCAGCTGCGGCAGGCGCAGAAGATGGAGGCGATCGGGCGTCTCGCCGGCGGTCTCGCCCACGACTTCAACAACCTGCTCGGTGTCGTCATCGGCTACTGCGATCTGTTGTTCCGGAAGCTGCCGCCCGATCTCCCCGAGCGAGCTGAAATCCTGGAGATCCGGCAGGCGGCGGAAGGGGCGAGCGGACTGACCCGGCAACTCCTGGCGTTCAGCCGGCGCCAGGTGCTCGAGCCGCGCGTCCTCGACCTGAGCGGGATCGTGCGTCGCGCCGAGCGGATGCTGAAGCCGCTGCTCGGCGATGACGTGTCGCTCGTGATCCAGCTCGGCGACGACATCCCCATGGTGCTGGCCGACGCCGGACAGATCGACCAGGTCCTGATGAACCTGGCGGTCAACTCCCGCGACGCGATGCCGCGCGGTGGCACGATCACCATCGCAACGGGGGCGGTCCGCTTCGACGAGACGTCCGTGCCCGCACTCCCCGGTGCCCGCCCCGGCGAGTTCGCCACGCTCGCCGTCACCGATACCGGCACCGGCATGGACGCGGCAACGATCGCGCACATCTTCGAGCCGTTCTTCACCACCAAGGAGGTCGGGAAGGGAACGGGCCTTGGTCTGGCGACGGTCTACGGGATCGTCCAGCAGAGCGGTGGATTCATCTCGGTGACGAGCAGGCCCGAAGTCGGCACGACGTTCCGCATCCACCTCCCCGAGACCACGGGCGGGATGCCCGAGCCGCAGCCGGCTGCCGCAACCGCGTCGACGCCACACGGTGGTGGCACCATCCTCGTCGTCGAAGACTCGGCTCAGCTGCGTGAGCTGTTCCGAGACGTATTGGAGCTGCACGGCTACACCGTGCTCGACGCTCCGAACGGCCGCGCCGCGCTCGACGTCGCGGCGGCCCACTCGGGCACGATCGATCTGTTGCTGACCGACGTGATCATGCCGGAGATGAACGGGCGGCAGCTCGCGGACTGCCTCCTCGCCACCCGTCCCGGCATCAAGGTGATGTTCGCCTCGGGGTACTCCGCCGACGACCTCGTCCGCCACGGCGTCGAAGCGGGAATGGCCTACATGCAGAAACCGTTCAGTCCCGAGTCCCTCGCCCAGAAGGTCAAGGACCTCCTCGCCTGACGGGCCCGCGCGTGAGCGCGTCCGGCAGCCTGTTCCACTGATCCGCCGTGAGGACGGCGTGCGCTCGGTCGAGCGCGTCGCGTGCCCGTTGCCGTGCCTGCTGGAGGTACGGCCGCAGCCGCGAGAACAAGAGCCCGGGATCGGGGCGCTGGCCGGCCCGGTCGATGATCGCGTGCAGCGAGTCGCGGACGACGGCGTTGCGCAGGTCGAGCGAGTCGGACAGGTGCTGCAGCGAGTCGGCCTGCGCAGTCGACAGCCCCAGCGAATCCTTCAGCCCCAGAATGACGGCGACCGGGTTCGGCAGCGCCGCGGCGAACCGGTCGGCGAAGTCGGCGCCGGTCACCAGAGCGCCACCCGGTCCACCCGTGGCGCCGCCGCGGCGTCCGCCACCACCGAATCCTCCGAACCCGCCCAGCACCGGCCCCAGCTCCAGATGCGCCTGGATCCCCAGCTGGAACGGCACCGTGATGCCCAACACCCCTGAGCGGCGCGCGCCGAACCGCTCGTTGACGGCGTAGCGGTAAGCCGCGCTGGCCGGGTCGAAGCCGCGTACGTACAGCAGCGTGGGGTCGGGCGCTCCCGACAGTCCCCACCCCTGCAGGTGCGCCGAACCGTGCAGCAGCGCGTCCAGCCCGCCGAGAAGGTTCACGGTCACGAGCGACACCGTCAGGCGGTGGTCGAGGCCGAAGAACGTGGGGCGGTAGTTCATCTGAAGGTCGAGTGAGCCCTGCCAGGGCCCCGTGCACGAGTTGCGCGTCGCGACACTGCCCTCTTGCGCGACGAGGCAGCCGCGCACCGCTGCCGGCGCGCCGCCGAGCAGCCGCGCCATCCCCTGGGCGACCGCCGTGTCCACCGTCGTAGCGGGATCGAACACAAACGCGCGGTCGTTGCGGGCGCCGTCGCCGTTGATATCGCTGCCGACGAGCGGCGTGAACGGCACACCGGAGTTCAGTCGCGCAATGGCGGTAAGCTCCAGGCTCTCGCCGAAGGGATACGTCACGGTCGCGAGCAGGGCGTGGCGCCGCTCGAAGTCGCTCGTGGCCCACTCCCGGACGTTCGGGTCCCCCGCCGTAGTCGGCGCCGCGAACCCCTGGGGCGCGCTGCAGCAGTTGAACGACGACTGGTCGCGCGCCCGGGTCCACGTGTATGAGGTCTGCAGCGTCATCCCGTGGAAGGTGAGACCGCCGAAGCTGACGCTGATCTGCTTCGCCTCGGAGCGGAGGTCCGAGCCCACGACCAGCACGCGCCCGGCGCCGGGGACGCGGCGCGAGGCATCGACGCTCGCGAGACCGCTCGCCGTGTCGATCGCCCCCGCGGGCAGGAACACGGGACGACCGCCTTCCGCCGGCAATGCGAATTGCGCGGCGCCGAGGTTTGCATCGCGCACGCCGTACTGGTCCTCGCCCCGGGAGTAGCTCGCGTTGACCGAGACGGTGTAGCCTGTGAACAGGCGGTGTTGCGCTCCGAGCGACGCGCGCCAGACGTGCGGTGCCTGGAACGCGGGGTCGAACACCGTCACGGTCGGCTGGGCGGCGATCGGTGTGGGAGCGGTCGAATCGGTGCACAGCGTCGGGATGGCGGCAGGGTTCTGCGCGTACGCCGCCCAGTCGGGTGTCGGCACAGCGTCGCCGACGCACACGAGCTGGGCTTCGCTCGCGGCGAGACCGGAGCCGGCCAGCGCGGCGCTGATCAACCCCGCCGGCGGGGCGCTCGAGAAATCGCCCACCCCGCCGCGCAGGATCGTGCTCGCCAGTCCTCCTCCTCCGGCTCGGCCGCCTGTTGCCGATCCCAGGAGCCAGGTGAATCCCAGTCGCGGTGAGATGTGCGATCCGCCCGGGATTCGATCGGTCCGCAGCCCGAAGAGACTGTCGACGCCTGCGTTCAGCGCCGGCGCTCCGGCGAAGCGTGTCGCTTCGAGCCGCACGCCGTACGCGATCTGCACCCCCTGGAGCAGCCGCCACGTGTCTCCCAGATACGCCGCCGCCTGCTCCGTGGACCCGCGGCGCGGGGCGGGTGCCAGAGTGCGGGTGAACGCCGACGGCTGATTCGCCGCCAGCGCGGCCAGAGAAGGGAACAGGAACGTGCCGAACCGGTTCGCCGTGGCGTCGTCGTCGAACGCGTCGCGCGCGCCGAACAACCCCAGCTTGACGCGGTGCACACCCGTTCCCGGCAGCCAGGAGATCTCCTCGGTGATTTCCGCGGAATGGTCGTTCTGGCGCTGGGGCAGTGAGCCGTTGCCGCCGAACGTCAGCGTCGTCACGCCTTGCGCGCTGTCGCTCAGGTCCGAGATGACCTGCACGCGCGCGTCGGGGAGCGCGAGGTAGGGCAGCGCCCGGGTCTCGGTCGTCGCGACGTATGATTTCAGCTCATTGATCAGGCGGCCGAAATTCGACGTGAGACCGAACATCACGCCGCCGCCGCTTTGCCGCCGCGTGCCGCCGGTCTGAGGCAGGGCGAGCGACGAGACGCGCGTCGGCTCCTGCGAGGTCCAGCGGCCGTCGGCCCGGACGGTCAGCGTATGACCGGGACTGATGATCCAGTCGAGACGCGCCAGCCCGACGGTGTTGTCGGTGGCAGCATTCGCGGCCACGGAAGGCAGCGGGACGCCGCTCGCCTGGGCGAGCGCCTCGAACAGCGCCGCTGAATCGGGACTCACGCCGAAGCGCTGCAACACGGCGGCGTCGGCGGTCGTGAGTGAGGTGAGCGGCCGGTCGTTGAGACGTCCCTGCAACGACGCGAACCAGAACAGCCGGTCGTGCACGATCGGACCGCCGAATCCTCCCCCGAGCTGATTCTGGGTCGATCCCTGGCCGAACGCCGACGCGGTGCCCGTGCCCCACTCGAGACTGCGATCGCGCAGATTGTAGGTGAACGTCCCCTGCGACACGTTGCTGCCGCTCTTCGTCGTCGCGGCCACGAGCCCGCCCGAGAACTGCCCGCGCGCCACGTCGTAGGTGTTCGTGATTACCCGGGTCGTCCGCACGGCATCCTGGGGCACGCTGCCCGAGCCGAACGACAACCCATCGAGCGTGACGTTGTTGGCGCTGGGCCGGAGGCCCGCGACCGAGAAGGCGGCGTCGCTGGAGTCGCTGCCGGCGATGCCCACCACCCCCGGCACCAGCGTCGCGATGACGTTCAAGTCGGAAGCGTCGAGCGGCAGCCGGGCGAGCTGCTCCCCCGAGAGCACGCGCTCCTGGCCGCCCGGTCCCGCGTTCGCCTGGTCCCGTGGCCGCGGCTGCCGCCCCCGGGCGACGACGGCGGGGAGCGTGTAGGGCGTGGCCGTCATGTGGACGTTGGTAACCAGCCGGTCTTCGTCGGCCTGGCGCACCACGGCGATGCGCTGCGGAGTGAGGCCGATGTAGCGCACGACGAGTTGGTACTGTCCGCCGCCATCGGGGAAAACGATCGTGTAGCGGCCACGTGCGTCGGTGACCTGGCGGCGGCTGATCTGGGTTTCGAGCGCCGTCGCTTCGACCTGAGCCCCGGCGAGGGGCGCGTCGTCCATGCCGATGACGACGCCGGTCAGGATGTCGGTGGTAGATCCGACCTGACCATACGCGGCCGTGGGGATGAGGGCGGCGGTCAGGAGTACGAGGGCCCGCAGGCGCGGCACGTTGGCTCCTTGAGGGGTATGGACGGCGGGACCGGCCTCAGACGGCCAGGTCAGGTTGCTGTTAACTCCTGAGGGACTGGCCCTAGCCTCCCGGGTGAGGGATGTTGGATGGGTGTCCATCTCCACGAGACGAGCGGGTCGTGCGTAGTAAGGCGATGATCCGACGATACTTCTGGTGCGCGACGGCCGTGCTCGGAGCTGCGTGCAGCTCCCGTGCGGCCACCACTCTCCCTCGCATTCCGGTCACCGTGGTCCGGGCGGAACGACGTTCCGTCCCCTTCCAGGTCCAGGCCACGGGCACGGTCGAGTCGATGCGCTCGGCGGCCGTGATCCCGCAAGTCGGCGGGTTGCTGCTGCACGTGCGGTTCCACGAGGGAGACGAGGTGGCGCAGGGGCAGGTGCTGTTCGAGATCGACTCCCGGCCGTTCGCCGCGGCCGCGCAACAGGCCGACGCGAATCTCAGCCGCGACCTCGCCCAGGCGGACGCCGCGGTGCGCGATGCGGCGCGCTATGAGGCGCTCGTCAAGGACAAGTTCGTCACCGAAGAAGACTACCAGGCGAAACAGGCGACGGCCGATGCGTTGACCGCGACGGTCCGCGCCGACTCGGCGGCGCTCACCATGGCCCGATTGAATCTCGGGTACGCCACGATCCGGGCGCCGATCGCGGGCCGCACCGGCAGCCTGCTGTTGCACGAAGGCAGCCAGGTGATCGCCAATCAGGCCGAGTCACCGCTCGTCACGATCAACCAGCTGCGGCCGATCCTCGTCCGTTTCCCCGTCCCTGCAACCCAGCTCCCCGAGCTGCAACGGCGCGCTGGACAGCAGCTGCGCGTGCTGGTGCGTCCCGCCCAGGATACGGCGGTGTACGCGGGCGATCTCGCGTTCGTGGACAATCACGTCGATGCGAGCACCGGGACCGTGCTGCTCAAGGGGCACTTCGACAACGCGGCCGGGCGGCTCTGGCCCGGCGAGTTCGTGGACGTGACGCTGGTCCTGGGCGATCAAGCCAATGCGCTCGTCGTCCCGGCGGAGGCGGTGATGAACGCCCAGCAGGGGACGTACGTGTTCATCGTCACGCCCGCCGGGACGGCGAAACAACAGCCGGTGCAAGTGCAACGCACCCTGGATACGCTGGCGGTGATCGCGCAGGGCGTGGCGCCCGGCGACCTGGTGGTGACGGATGGACAGTCGCGTCTCACCAACGACGCCCGGGTGGAGGTGCGCGGTGCGCCCTCGGGCGAGGGCGACCCGCAACCCGCGCAGCCCAACCCGAAGAAGCCGTGAGTATCTCCGAGCTGTTCATCAAGCGGCCGGTCGCCACGACGTTGGTGATGCTGGCGATCCTGCTGTTCGGCGTCATGGGTTACCGGCTGCTGCCGGTGAGCGACCTTCCCAACGTCGATTTCCCCACCATCACGGTCAACGCGTCCCTGCCCGGCGGCAACCCGGAGACGATGGCGGCCGCCGTGGCGACGCCGCTCGAGAAGCAGTTCTCGACCATCGCCGGCATCGACGCGATGACGTCGTCGAGCACGCAGGGAAACACGTCGATCACGCTGCAATTCTCCCTGTCGCGCGACATCGACGCCGCCGCGGCTGACGTCCAGGCCGCGATCGCCAAGACGCTGCGGCAACTGCCGCTGAGCATGCAGCCGCCATCGTACCAGAAGGTGAACCCCGCGGACTCACCGATCCTGTATCTCGCGGTGAGCTCCACCACGCTGTCGCTGTCGGCGCTGGATGAGTACGCGGAGACGTTTCTCGCGCAGCACATTTCGACGGTGGACGGGGTTGCGCAGGTGCAGGTGTACGGGTCGCAGAAGTACGCGGTGCGCATCCAGGTCGATCCGCAAGCCCTTGTTTCCCGCGCTATCGGCATCGACGAGGTGGCCGCCGCGGTCGACGCCGGCAACCCCAACCTGCCGACCGGCACGTTGTGGGGCCCGCACCGGGCGTACACCGTCCTCGCCGACGGGCAGATTCAAAGCGCGCCGGAATTCCGCCAGCTCGTGGTGGCGTACAAGAACGGTGCGCCGGTGCGACTGCAGGATGTGGCGAACGTGCTGGACGACGTGCAGGACAACAAGACGGCGAGCTGGTTCGACGGCACACGGGCGATCGTGCTCGCGATTCAGCGCCAGCCCGGCACGAACACGGTGGCCGTGGCGGGGCGGGTGCGCGACGCCCTCGCGACGCTCGGGCCGCAGTTACCGGCGTCGGTGAAGATCGAGACGTTGTACGACCGGTCGCAAGCGATCGACGCCTCGGTCCACGACGTCAAGCTCACGCTGTTCATCACGCTGTGCCTCGTGATCATGGTGATCTTCCTGTTCCTGCGGAATCTCTCGGCGACGGTGATCCCGAGCCTCGCGCTGCCGCTCTCGATCATCGGCACCTTCGCCGCCATGGAGCTCCTGGGCTACAGTCTCGACAATCTGTCGCTGATGGCGCTGACGTTGTCGGTGGGGTTCGTGGTGGACGACGCCATCGTGATGCTCGAGAACATCGTCCGCCACATGGAGATGGGGAAACCGGCGATGCGGGCGGCGCTCGACGGGGCGCGCGAGATCGGGTTCACGATTCTGTCGATGACGCTGTCGCTGTCGGCGGTGTTCATCCCGGTGCTGTTCATGGGCGGCATCATCGGGCGGCTGTTCCACGAGTTCGCCGTCACGATCGGCGTCGCGATTCTCGTATCGGGCTTCGTGTCCCTCACGCTCACCCCGATGCTGGGGAGCCGGTTCCTGCGGCCGCCCAAGGACGAAACGCACGGCAAGTTCTATCAGGCGACCGAACGGGTGTACGAGCGGTGGCTCGGGTTCTACGAGCGCACGCTCGGCTGGGTGATGGACCACCGGCGTCTCGCCCTCGCTTTCTCGGCCGGCATTCTGCTCGGCACGGCGGGGCTCTTCATGATCGTCAAGAAGGGCTTCATCCCCACCGAGGATGCGGGCTTCATCTCGGGCACGACCGAAACGCTGGAAGGCACGTCCTTCGACGCGATGGCGCAGCACCAGCAGCAAGCGGCGGCGATCGTCGCGGCCGACCCGAACGTCGAGCACTTCATGTCGTCGATCGGCGGCGGCACGATGAACCAGGGGCGCATCAGCATCCACCTGAAGCCGCGCAACGAGCGGCCCCTCGACGCCGACGCGGTAGCCCGCGAGCTCACCCAGAAGCTGAACACCCTCACCGGGATTCGGACCTATCTGCAGGTCCCGCCGGTGTTGCGGATCGGTGGCCGGCCGACGAAGACGCAGTACCAGTTCACCCTGCAGGGTGCCGACATCCAGACGCTGTACGACCAGTCCGAAGCGTTGCGCCTGAAGATGCGCACGCTTCCCAGTCTCACCGACGTGACCACGGATTTGCAGATCAAGAATCCGCAGGTGAACGTGCACATCGATCGCGATCGCGTCGCCGCCCTCGGCTTGACGGTCGAGCAGGTGGAGCAGGCGCTGTACAATGCCTACGGGTCGGGGCAGGTCTCCACGATTCTCACCCCCAACAACCAGTACTGGGTGATCCTCGAGCTGCTGCCCCAGTACCAGCAGGATCTCGGTGCGCTCGGGATGCTGCACATCCGCTCGCCGTCGGGGGCGCTGGTGCCGCTCTCTTCCGTCGCCACGGTGACGCCGGCGGTCGGCCCGCTGAGCGTGAACCACAGCGGCCAGCTGCCCTCGGTCACCTTGTCCTTCAACCTGGCCGCGGGAGCCGCGCTCGGCGACGCGGTGTCCGAGGTGCAGCGGCTGGCGCGCCAGACGCTCCCGGCCACCATCACCACCGGGTTTTCGGGGACGGCGCAGGCATTTCAGGCGAGCCAGCAGGGCCTCTCGTTCCTGCTCCTGCTCGCCGTGCTGGTCATCTACATCGTGCTGGGGATTCTCTACGAGAGCTTCATCCACCCGATCACGATCCTGACCGGACTGCCGTTCGCGGGATTCGGGGCGCTGCTCACGCTGGTCGTGTTCCGCACCGATCTCAGCATCTACGCCTTCGTCGGCATCATCATGCTGGTGGGCCTGGTGAAGAAGAACGCGATCATGATGATCGATTTCGCGATCGAGGCGGAACGGCAGGAAGGGAAGTCCGCCCGCGACGCCATCATGCAGGCCTGCAGCGTCCGGTTCCGGCCCATCATGATGACCACCATGTCGGCGCTGATGGGGACGTTGCCGATCGCAGTCGGGTGGGGCGCGGGCGCCGAGTCCCGCCGGCCCCTCGGCCTCGCGGTGGTGGGCGGTCTGGCGTTCTCGCAGGTCGTCACGCTGTACGTGACGCCGGTTTTCTATACCTACCTCGACGCGCTCCAGGCGCGGCTCGGCCGGCACCGGCGCGTCGCCCCAGGCGGCCTGCCGGACGTGGTGCCCGTCGACTGATCGAATCAGCGGCCGTTGGCGTCCGGCCCTGTCCGGCGTGACGCCAATCACCCGGTTCCTGTCCTGCAACCGCTATGGTTGGTCCGATGGACCACAAGACCCCTGTGATTCCCTTGGCGCCCGTCAAACGGGCGCTCGTGTTGTGCGGTCTGGCCGCGATCTACTTCGCCGCCGGACGGCTGGGCATGCGGCTCGCGTTTCTCAACGCGAGCGCGACCCCCGTCTGGCCGTCGGCCGGGATCGCGCTCGCCGGCTTTCTCATTCTGGGCACCCGCATCTGGCCTGCCATTCTGGTCGGGGCGTTCCTCGTCAACTATACCGCCGCGGGTGCGCTTGTCCCCTCGGCGGGGATCGCGATCAGCAATACGCTGGAAGGGCTCGTCGGCGCGTTCCTGATCAATCGGTATGCCAGGGGACGCGAGTGCTTCGGCCGTCCCGCAGACATCATCCGGTTCGCAGGGATCACCGCGGCGATCAGCACGACCGTCAGCGCCACCTGCGGCGTCACGATCCTGTCGCTCACGGGGTTGGCCCGCTGGAGCGACTATGGCTCGATCTGGCTCACCTGGTGGCTCGGCGATACCGCGGGTGCCCTCGTCGTGACGCCGGTGCTGATTCTCTGGAGCAAGCCGGCCCGCAGTCTGTTGCGCCGCCACCAGGCACTCGAGGCGGCGGTGCTGCTCGTGTCGCTCCTCGTGATGAGCCAGCTCGTGTTCGGCGGGCTGTTCCCATACAAGAACTACCCGCTCGACTTCCTCTGTTTGCCGTTCCTGCTGTGGGCGGCGCTGCGATTCGAGCCGCGCGAAGCCGCGGCGGCGGTGTTGCTGCTCGCGGGGGTTGGGATCTGGGGCTCACTCTGGGGCTATGGGCCGTTTGTCCGTGCGTCGCAGAACGAGTCGCTGCTGCTGCTGCAGTCGTTCATGGGCGTGGCCTCCGTCATGACCCTGATCATCGCGGCCGTCGTATCGGCCCGGCGACGGGCGACCGACCAGCTGCGTCTCCTGACGATCACCGATCCCCTCACCGGGCTCTCCAACTATCGCCAGCTGATCAGCGTGCTGGAGAGCGAGATGCGGCGATCCAACCGCAACGGGCGCACCTTCGGCGTCCTGTTTCTCGATCTCGATCGCCTCAAAGCGATCAACGACCGCCACGGCCACCTGGTGGGCAGTCGCGCCATCTGCCGCGTGGCCGACGTGGTGCGGGGTTCCTGCCGCTCGATCGACACCGCCGTCCGCTACGGGGGCGATGAGTTCGCCGTTATTCTGCCGGAGACCGACGAGTCGGCGGCCCACCGGGTCGCGCGGCGCATCTCCGAGCGGCTGGCCCAGGACCTGGAAGACCCGCCTGTGAGCGTGAGTATCGGCGTGGCGGTCTATCCGCGCGACGGCGATACCGCCAAGGACTTGCTCGCCACTGCGGACCGCAATCTCTATGTGGAAAAGGCCCAACGAATCGGCGTGTCCGTCCCGGCCCGAGACGGCGTAATGTGAGTCACGGCGGGCGCAGAGGGGGCGAGGCGACGTTGTTGGACATGCCGAAGGGATCGCGCCGCACGGACGTGCGGGATATCGTCGCCCCGCTGCTCGCGCTTGCCGCGCTGACCGCGCTCGCCGCCCTGACCCTCGCGGGCTGAACCCCCCAGAGGCTAGTTTCGCAGGCGTGCTGCAGACCGCCACCGACCTCACCATCACACTGCAAGAAGATCGTCCCGGCGTGCTCGCCGCAGCGCTGGAAGCCATCGCGCGCGCCGGGATCAACCTCGACGGAATGGCCGAGCTCGATGGGGTCCTGCACCTGCTGACGAGCGACCCCGCGGGAGCAACGCGGGCACTGCGGGCGGCCCGGGTCCGGGTCGGCGCCGAGCGGCAGGTGCTGGTCGTCGGTCTGGAGGACCGGCCCGGGGCCGGGGCGGCGGTGCTGCGACGCCTGGCGGACGGGGGGCACAGCGTCAATTACTGCTATCTCGCGACCAATACACGACTTGTGATCGCTGGGGACGATCCGAAGCAGATGGCTCAGGACCTCGAGTAGTGCGCGCGGGGCCAGAGTTTCGCAGATTGTCGGGCTCATGACCCTGTCATCGATCACCCTGCTGCTGACGACCGCCGCCCTGGCCGGGGTGGCGGCGTGCGGCGCTCCGAACGCCGACCCGGCTCCCGTTCCCATCGCCGATTCAGCAAAGGGACCCTCGCGCGTCGTTACGGAAACGGTGACGGTGCGCGATAAGGACCTGGAGCAGCGCGTCTCGCGGCTGGAGCTCAGCCTGCTCGAACGCGACGCCCAGGTCGAGGACCTGCAGAACCGGCTGGAAGAGACGCGGCGTGAGGTCGTGCGGTCGATGGCGAAGGTGCAGACGCTTGCGACGCGGGCCGAGGCGGCCTCGGGCATGGCGGAAGCCGAAATTGCGCTACAGACCTTGCGC
Organism: uncultured Gemmatimonadaceae bacterium; assembly: GCA_964641815.1. Lineage (GTDB taxonomy): Bacteria > Gemmatimonadota > Gemmatimonadetes > Gemmatimonadales > GWC2-71-9 > DASTHG01. The sequence continues at coordinate 29,340 of CAZXKN010000039.1, forward strand.
ACCGCGTCGCGTGGCCCCGGCTCGCCCGACGCGGCGCGCGTGAGCAAGTTGCTGTCGGACGCGACCAACGAGTTCAACAAGCAGAACTATGGTGGTGCGCTCTATCTCGCGAATCAGGCGAAGAGCACGGCGGGCGTCGGTCGAACGCGCAGCGTCGGCGGCGACGCGTCCTCGCTGCGTCCTGGCGAAGTCCCGTTCGCGGTGCCGCTCGAGCTGCAGGCCTCGGCCCGCTGCAAGCTGCGCGAGGGGCCGGGTACGACGTTCCGGGTGCTCGCGACGCTCGAGGGTGGCGCACGGCTCACCGGTCTCTCCCACGTCGACCAGTGGGTGCGCGTGACGACCGACAGCGGTCCTTCGGGCTGGGTGTTCTGGAATCTGGTGCAACGGCGGGCGGACGCGGCCAGCAAATAGCCGCGCCGGCTAGATCAGCCGACGCGCTCCTGCGGTTTCCCACGAACGAGCTTCAGTCCCGCGCGGCGCACCTTGTCGCGCCCCTCGCGCTTCGCCTCGTACAGGGCTTCGTCCGCAGCGCCGACGACCTGATCGGCATTCTCGCCGTGCAGCGGGAACTCCGACACCCCGATACTCACCGTCATGTGGCGCCCGTGGAACACCTCGGCGGCGATGCGGGTGCGGATCCGCTCGGCGATATCGAGGGCTTCGCCCATCCCGGTTTCGGGCAGCAGGATGAGGAACTCTTCTCCGCCGTAGCGGGCCACGAAATCGACCTCGCGCGTCGCCTCGCGCAGCAGCGCGGCGACTTTGGTGAGCACGGTGTCGCCTGCCTGGTGGCCGAAGCTGTCGTTGTACTTCTTGAAGTGATCGACGTCCACCATCAACACGGCGAAGGTGTGCTTCAGCCGTTGAGACCGGCGGGTCTCGTCGGTGAGCGTCTCCATGAGGCGGCGGCGATTGTAGAGGCCGGTCAGCCCATCGGTCACCGAGAGACGCTCCAGCTCTTCGTTCTTGCGGCGCAGCGTCTCGTTGGCGGCGTCGAGCGCTTCGCGACCCTCGCGCAACCGCACCACCATCGTGTTGAACATCTTCGTCAGGTAGCCGACTTCGCCGCCGGAGTGGACGGGGAGATCGACGTCGAGGTCGCCGGCGGCGACTTTGGCGGCACCCTTGGTGAGACGGTCGAGCGGCCGCACGATGAGCAGCCCGAGGAAATAGGCGATCAAGCCGATCCCGGCGAGCAGCGCCGAGGGGAGCAGCAGCATCAACCGGCGCAGTCGCGTCACCTGGCGGAAGGCGGCGGTCGCGGGTTCTTCGGCGACGGCCGCCCAGCGCAGCCCCGGCTCGCGATACAGGCTTCCGACGACCCGCTCGCCGTCGTAGGTGCGATACGCCACCAGCGTTGTGTCACCCGCAATGAGCCCCTGCATGGCCGGCGCCGGCAGGGGAATCCCTGACCCGCGGCCGGAGACGATGTTGCCGCTCGTCGCGGAATCCGTCGTGACGAGGAAGATCCGTCCCGAATCGGACGGCGCATACTGCCGGAACATCTGGTCGACGGTGCCGAGAGAAATCTTCGCCGTCAGGGCGCCGAGGAAGCGGCCGCTCTGGACGTGGATCGGAACCGCGACGACGACCAGGGTCGTGCCGAGGTTCTCGTCGCGGTACGGATCCCCGACCGACGGCTCGTCGTCGAGCATGTCGTTCTTCCAGTGCGGGGGCATCTGCACCTGGCGGATCTGGCGGGCGCTCGTCGCGATCACACTGCCCTGCGGATCGACCACCATCAGCTCGACGTACTCGCCGAACCGTTCGCGCACCGAGTTGAGGTAGTCATTGAGGCGGCGCTGCCGGGAGCCGGTGGCGGCGCGGCGCTGGGAGGCGTCGATGTTTTCCGTCACTTCGTAGGAGCTGGCGAATACTTTCAGCTCGACGAGTCGCTCCTTGAGCCACAGCTCGACGGCGTGGGCGCTCTGTTTGCTGGCGCTCGTGACTTCCTGGGCGACCTTGCCGTTCACCGACTGCTTCAGGTGCGAATACGCGATCCAGGCGGTGGTGATGGCCGGCACCAGCGTCGCGAGCACGGCAAATCCCAAAATCCGGCTCCGGATGCTGTCGAGACGCAGCACCCGGGACGGCTTCGAGATCGACTGTTCCAGCTCGCTAAACCGCATAGCGCTCCCATGAGTCGCAGCAATGATTCACTCTGGGCTTATCCCCGCAAGTAGGGTGCCCACATCCCTGTGCGGAAGGTCAAATGTACGAACGAGTTGGCGCCTCAGCATACCTGGGATGGGGGAACAATATGCTGTGAGCCCGGTCACGGGGCGAGATCCCGAGGCGATCACGGGAATGTCTCACGGTTGGCGCACGGCAACGGGTCTCCGGACTCCGTTGACGCGCGGGAGCAACCAATCCCTGACAACTTCCATCTAATGCTCAACCTGCGAAACGCCAGAGTCATTCCGTCACGATCGAGGTGATCATGTCGACACGCTCCGCCGTCAGCACTCTGCTGCTCCTGGTGGCCGCCCGCGCGGTCGCCGCCCAGGACGATCCGGATGAATGGCTGGCGCAGTGCCGTCACGGTTGGTCCGACCGGCCCAGGGTCTGCGTCGTCCGCGAAACCGGGTTTCGCCCGTCCGGCGGCACGTTGAGCGTCGACCCGAGTGAGAACGGCGGCGTTGCCATCTATGGATGGGATCGCGATTCGATCGCCGTCGTTGCGAGAATCGAAGGGCAGGCCGGCAGCGAGAGTGCGGCCCAGGCGCTGGTGGACGCCGTTCGCATCGAGGCAGGGGGGAGGCAGATCACTGCTCGCGGGCCGGAGAGCGTGCGCCGTGCATCGTGGGCAGTCAGCTTCGACGTCTACGTTCCGCGCCACACCGACCTGTCGCTCTCGACCGAGAACGGACCGCTCTCGGTCGAGGAGGTAACCGGAGCGATGCAGCTCCACGCGATCAACGGACCGGTTACGCTGCGGGCGGTGGGCGGCGACGTGACGGCGCGCGTGCAAAACGGGCCGCTCTCCGTCGAGCTGTCCGGCGCGCACTGGGACGGTCCCGGACTCGACGCTGAGGCGCAGAACGGGCCGGTGAGCCTGGGCATCCCCGATGGCTACAACGCACGCCTCGAGACCGGGACGGTGAATGGTCCGATGAACCTCGCGTTCCCGCTCACCGTCACGATCCAGGGCCGCATGACGAACCGGATCCACACGACACTGGGCGACGGCGGGCCGCCGATCCGGGTGGTGACGACCAACGGGCCGATGACGATTCATCATGCGCGCAGCTGACGGCTGAACCGTAGTCGCTGGTAGCAGGGAGGTCCGTTGCAGGGAATCTGCAACGGACCGTTTAGCTTCCGCGGATGTCGCAGCCCGCCGTTCTGCCGCAGGGATTCCGGGGCGAGCTCACCGCGATGGCGCGCATCGCCGCACCCGTCGTCGTCGTGCAGGTCGGGTGGATGACGATGGGCGTCGTCGATACGCTCGTGGTCGGGCGCGTCTCGGCGGACGCGATGGCTGCGGTCGCCCTTGGCAATCTCCTTTTCCTCGCCATCGCGATCTTCGGGATGGGCGTGTTGATGGGCCTCGATCCGGTCCTGTCACAGGCGATTGGCGCCGGCGAGCGGGTCGCGGTGGCGCGTAATGCGCAGCGCGGTCTCGTCCTGACCATCGCTCTCACGCTGCTCTCCACCATTGCCCTCCTGCCCGTGCGTCCGCTGGTCGCGCTGCTCGGGCAGCCGCCGGAAGTCGTGCCGCTCGTCGCCGGGTATTCCTACGTCGCGACGCTGGGCTTCCTTCCTTTCTATGTCTCGGTGTTGGCGCGGGTGCTGCTCCAGGCGACGGGGAACATCCGCCCCATGGTGTGGGCGATGATCGCCGCCAACTTGCTGAACCTGGCGCTGAACTGGGTATTCGTGTTCGGGCACCTGGGCGTGCCGGCGCTGGGGGCCATCGGGTCGAGCTGGGCGACGACGCTGTCGCGCTGGGCGTTGGGCCTGTTTCTCGTGGCGTTCGCGTGGCGCAGTCTGGGGGAGTGGATCCGGCCGTGGCGGCCGGGGCTGCTCGATCTCCGAGCACTCAGCCGCCTGGTGCGCATCGGGGCGCCGATCGGCATGCAGTTCGAGCTCGAGCTGGGGATTTTCAGTCTCGTGGGCGTCATGATGGGCCGGCTCGGTGCGGCCGCGATGGCCGCGAACCAGGTGGCGCTCAATCTCTCATCGATCACGTTCATGGTTCCCCTCGGCGTGTCGATTGCGGGCGCAGTGCTCGTGGGACAGGCGATCGGTCGGGGCGACCCCACCGAAGCACGCCGCGCGGCGCTCGCCGCGCTGGCCTGCGGCGTCGGGTTCATGCTCGTCAGCGGCATCACGATGCTCTCCTTCCCGGGGCTGCTCGCCCGCGCGTACACGTCGGACCCGACGGTGCAGGCGATCGCGGCGACGTTGATCCCCCTCGCCGGAATCTTCCAGGTGTTCGACGGGACGCAGGTGGTGTCGATCGGGATTCTCCGTGGCACGGGGGACACGCGCACGCCGCTGGTCGTGAACGTGGTCGGCTACTGGCTCATCGGGCTGCCGCTCGCCGCCTACCTGGGGCTCGGCACGGCGCTCGGGCCGCAGGGGTTCTGGTGGGGACTCGTCGTCGGGCTCACCGTCGTCGCGGTGATTCTCGTGCTGCGCGTGCGAATGAGGCTGCGCGGCAAGCTCGAGCGGCTGGTGGTGGAGAGCGCGGCGCCGGCAGGGGTCTGATTTCGTGCCGCCGGGACGCGCGGCTGACAACCGCAGTTCGGCTCTCCGTCGCTAGGAGCGACGGGCCTGTTGTCACTCTCAGTGACACCAGCCGAGTCGCGGCTCTTAGCCGCGAAATCGGTGGCCGGGTCGTCCTGCGCGATGCACATTGGGCGTACCACCCGCACTCGGAGCGCCCATGTATCTCTCGCGTCGTGAGTTCGTGCAGTACGCCGCCGTCAGCGGATTGGCCGCGCCGCTCTCGGCTCGCGGCCTCGCCGCCGAGCCGTCACCAGCAGGGGGGACTTCCCCAAGGCCATTCACGCCGCCGCCGTTCGAGCTGGAAGAGATCACGATCCGCGACCTCCAGGATGGTCTGAAGAGCGGCAAATACACCTCGCGCCGCCTCGTCACCGCCTACCTCACGCGCATCCAGCAGATCGACGGGGCTGGCCCGACGCTCCGGTCGGTGATCGAAACCAACCCCGACGCGCTGGCGCTGGCCGATGCCGCGGACGCGGAGCGCAAAGCGGGGAAGGTGCGGGGGCCGCTGCACGGGATCCCGGTGCTGATCAAGGACAACATCGCGACCGGCGACAAGATGAAGACCACCGCCGGGTCGCTCGCCCTCGCCGACGCTCCGGCTCCACGCGATTCCGGGGTCGCGCAGCGGTTGCGCGACGCCGGCGCCATCATCATCGGCAAGACGAATACGCCTGAATTCGGCATTCCCGGAACGACGGAGGGCCGGCATTTGGGCATCTGCCGCAATCCCTGGAATCCCGATCACAGCTCGGGCGGATCGTCCGGCGGCGCC
>CAZXKN010000040.1:0-3479 GCA_964641815.1 uncultured Gemmatimonadaceae bacterium
TCGTCGAGCGGCAACGGGTCGTTGTCGCGCAATCCCAACGGCGTGGCGTTCACGATCACATCCGCGGAATCGGGCCCCGCGGCGGGACGGGCACGCGTACCCTGTGTGGCCGCCCAGTCGGCGAATGCCTTGGCGCGGGCCGGCTCGCGCGAGCGCACGAGCAGCTCCGCGCCTGCGTGTGAGGCGGCAATGGCGACCGCCCGGGCCGAGCCTCCAGTGCCGAGCACGAGCCAACGCCCGCCGTCGACGCCCATCTCCTTCAGCTCCGCCGCGATCGCGGGGACGTCGGTGTTGTCGCCGATGAGCGTTCCCTGCTCCACCCAGAACGTATTGCACGAGCCGGTGCGGGCGCACAGATCCGATTTACGCGCGACACAACGTTCCACTGCGCCCTTGAGCGGCACCGTCACGTTGCCGGCAACACCGAGGCCGGTGAGGGTGGTGAGCGTATCGGGAACCGCGGCGGACGGGGTGCGCAGCGCCACGTAGACGGCGTCGAGCCCCAGGGCATCGATGGCCGCGTTGTGCATTACGGGAGAAAGAGAGTGCGCCACGGGGTCGCCGAGCACGGCGAGCAGCCGGGTGCTACCGCCGATCCTCACGTCGCGCCTCGGCCGCCAGCCGGTCGGCGACCGTGGCGATCAGCGCCTCGAGCTCGGCGCAGGTGTCCCGGTACACTTCGAGGTCGCCGCCGAAGGGATCGCCGACTTCGGCCTCCTCCCCGGTCTTGCCCACGTACTCCCCGAGCACGTGCACGCGACCCTCGCCGCCCAGCTCGTGCACCCGGGCACGGTGGTGGCGCGCCATCGTGAGAATCATCGCGACATCTTCGACGATCTCGCGCGTGAGCAACCGCGCGCGGTGGCCGGAGAGGTCGAGCCCGCGCTCGAGCGCCACGAGATAGGCGCCCTCCGATGCGGGGGCCCCGTCCCACGCACCGGTTCCGGCCGACTCCACGGACACGTCCTCGACGCCGCGCTCGTGCAAGGCGCGCTTCAGCAGCGCCTCGGCGAGCGGACTGCGGCAGATGTTGCCGGTACAGACGAAGAGGATCCGTTTCATGGCGCGAGCATCCCCGCTCCCGCGCGCAGCTCCGCGAGCGACACGGCGCCGGCGCGAATGACGCGCGGCTGTGGCCCCGTGCAATCGACCACCGTCGATGGCGGGCGATTGCCGAGCACCCCGCCATCGAGCACCATGAGCTGACCGGTCGTGACGGCGTCGCGGAAGTCGCGCAGCACGGCTTCCGCGCCCGGCGCCGGCTGCGATCCCGGGAGGTTCGCCGACGTCGACGTCAGCGGCTCTCCGAGCTCCGCCACCAGGTTCACGATGAGTGGATGCGACGTCCACCGCACGGCGATGCCCCCTTCCGGTCCCCGCAAGAGATCGGGGAGCCGGCCTCCCCCGCCCGGCAATACCAGCGTCAGCGGTCCCGGCCAGAATGCCCGCGCCAGCGCCCGGGCGGATTCGTTAAACGCGAGCCCCTGGGCCTCGGCCATTGCGCGGCTGGAGACGAGCAGCAAGAACGGTTTCCCCGCCGCCCGTCCCTTGAGTGAGGCCAGTGCCTGCACGTCCGTTGTGTCGGGGCGCGATCCCAAACCGTACACCGTTTCGGTGGGATAGGCGAGCAGCCCGGCGGAGCGCAGATGCCGCACCACCCCCGGAATCGCGCGCCGGGCTTCCTCCGTCGTCGTAAATGGAACCGCCTTCACTCTTCCTCGCGCGCCAGCAGCTCGGCGATGCGCCAGTCGTCTTCCGACGTGACCTTCAGATTGCGTGCGGCCCCCTGCACGACTTCCACCGTGAAGCCCGCGTGTTCCACGACCTCCGCATCGTCCGTCGGTGGCGCGCCGCCCTGCGGCCAGCGTTGATATGCCTCCAGCAACATGCGGCCGGGAAACCCTTGCGGCGTCTGCGCGCGCCACAACCGCGCGCGGGAGACCGTGCGCGCCACTTTGCCGTCGTCGTCCACGTCCTTGATCGTGTCGGCGACGGGAATTGCGGCGACGGCGCCTACCCCGGCGCGCGCCCGCTCGATCACCGCCGCGATCGTCGTCGTCGAGACGAACGGCCGTGCCGCATCGTGCACCAGCACGACGGCGGGCGGCGGCTGCAGCAGTCGCAAGCCGGCGCGCACGGAATCGGCGCGCGTCGCGCCCCCGGCCACCACCACCAGGCGGTCGCCAATGAGCGCCCCCAGCCAGGCCGGCGGCTGCTCGGTCGCGCCCGGCGGCAGCGTCACCACGATTCGGCAAACGTCCTGGTGATCGAGAAAGTGCCGCAACGCCCGCAGCAGCATCGGCACGCCGCGGATCGAGCGGAACTGCTTCGGCTCCCCGGGGCCGGCGCGCACGCCCGCTCCCGCCGCCACCACAACGACGCCGACGTCAGGCGACGAGCCGGCGCGCGAGCTCACCGACATGCTCGATCGCCACGACCTGGAGCCCCGCAGCGACCCTCGATCGGGCGGACAGAAATACGCGCGTAAATCCCTGCCGTTCGGCCTCGGCAAGCCGACGCTCCAGCCCGGAGACGGGCCGTACCTCGCCACCGAGACCCACTTCACCGAGGAACAGCGCGTCGGCGGGGGCGGGCCGGTCGTGCACGCTCGACACCAGGGCCGCCAGCACGGCGAGATCGCTCGACGGCTCGAGCAGGCGCACGCCGCCGGTCACGTTGACGAAGACGTCGAGGGCGGCGACGGGGAGCGCGCCGCGGCGCTCCAGCACCGCGAGCAGCACCGCGAGACGGCGCTGATCGAGACCCGTGGCGACGCGCTGCGGCGTTCCGAACCCCGCCTTCGATGCGAGGGCCTGGACCTCGACCAGCATCGGTCGCGTGCCCTCCATCAGCGCCGTGACCGCGGAGCCCGAGACGCCGGTGTGTCGTCCCGCGAGGAACGTCGCCGCGGGGTCGGGAACGGGCTCCAAGCCCTGCGCCGTCATGCGGAAGACACCGATCTCGTCGACCGATCCGAAGCGGTTCTTCACGGCGCGCAGAATGCGGTGATCGAGCGTCGGTTCTCCTTCGAAGTACAACACGGTATCGACGATGTGCTCGAGCGTGCGCGGTCCGGCGATGCCGCCGCCCTTGGTCACGTGGCCCACCAGGAACACCGCCGGCCCCGACTCCTTGGCGAAGCGCATCAGCCGGGCGGCGCATTCGCGCACCTGGCCGACGTTGCCCGGGGCCCCTTCGAGCTCCTCGGTGTACGTCGTCTGGATCGAATCGAGGAACACGACGCGCGCGCCGACGGCGGCGGCATGGTGCAATACGCTCTCGAGGTGCGTCTCGCCCAATACCTGCACCGCGCCGGCGTCCTCGGTCAAGCGGCCGGCGCGGAGCCGCATTTGCTGCGGTGATTCTTCTCCCGAGACGTAGAGCGTGGGGACCCCGGCCGCTTCCAATCGGGCGGCCACCTGGAGCAACAGCGTCGACTTGCCGATCCCCGGCTCACCACCGACGAGGACGACGGATGC
>CAZXKN010000041.1:0-14171 GCA_964641815.1 uncultured Gemmatimonadaceae bacterium
CGCGATCGCGCGCGAGGCCGGCGGGCTGTGCATCGCCGACGAGGTGCAGCCGGGGTTCGGCCGCACCGGCGACCACTACTGGGGGTTCGAGAACTTCGGCGTCGTTCCCGATATCGTCACGATGGCCAAGGGGATCGGGAACGGGTTCCCGCTGGCCGCGGTCACCACGCGCCGCGACATCGCCCAGAAGCTGACCGAGCGCTCCCATATCAATACGTTCGGCGGTAATCCGCTCGCGATGGCGGCCGGGCTCGCGGTGCTCGACGTGATCGACCAGGAGCGGCTGCAGGAGAACGCCCGCGTCGTGGGCGCCCAGCTGCGCGCGGGACTCGAGGAGCTGGCGACGCGCCACCGCCTCATTGGCGACGTGCGCGGCCGCGGGTTGATGCTGGGGGTCGAGCTGGTGCGCGACCGCGGCACGAAAGAGCCGGCGCGCGAAGCAGCCACGGAGCTGTTCGAGCAGCTGCGCCAGCTGGGCGTGCTGGTCGGCAAGGGCGGCCTGTTTGGAAACGTGCTGCGCATCAAGCCGCCGCTCTGCATTACCCCGGCGGACGTCGATTACGCCATCGCCGCAATGGACAAGAGCCTCGCCCGTGTCGGCCGCTAGGAGGCAAACCCGAGGCCCAGCCGGTCGAGCAGCCAGAGCAGCGGCCCCGGCTCGGCGCCCGCGTCGACGCGGCGCAGTGCGCGCAATACGGCGCGCACAGTGACGGTGCGGAGCGGCTCCGGCGGGAAGCGGGCCGGCGGGCGCTTCACCATCGCGAGGTCGAGCAGGTCGCTCGAGCGCTCCAGGGCCAGCAGCGCCATGATCCGCCCGGCGAGCCGTGTCGACGCGAGCCCCCGCCCCGAAAACCCCAACCCGTACACGATGCGTCCCTCGCGCTCCCGCCCGAAAAACGGCGTGAGGCGCGTCGTCACGGCGATCGGCCCGCCCCAGGCATAGGCCCACTCGAGACCCTGCATCGCGGGAAAGTGCCGGCGGAAGCTCGCCCGCAGCGCATCGTAGTGCGGCTCCGAGTGGTCGCTCGAGGGATCGATGGAGGAGCCCGGGTGATAGGCGACGTCGCTCGAGCCCCAGAGTACGCGATCGTCGGGTGTGAGCCGGTAGAAGTTGCCGAACGTCCGGGCATCGCTCACGCCCTGCCGGCCCCGCCACCCCAGTACTTCGCGCTGCGCCGCCGTGAGCGGCTCGCTCACGATGGCGTAGGCGAACATGGGAATCACCCGGGCAGCAAGCCGCGGCAGCAGCTGGTTGGCGTAGGCGCTCGTCGCGAGCACCACGGTGCGGGCCTCGACACGCGCTCGTCCGGTGCGCACCCGAACCGCCGCCCCGACCGGCTCGATCGCGACCACGTGGCTGCGCTCGAACACCAGCACCCCCTGCCGCTCGACCTCACGGCGCAGCCCGTCCACCAGCTTCACCGGATCGAGCACCCCGCCGGCAGCAATCGCGGCGCCCCCGATGTACACGGGGGAATGGACCTCGGCCCGGATCGCATCCTTGTCGAGCAGGTGGCTGGTCGCGATGCCGACGTGCTCGGCCGCTTCGACGATCGCGCGACAGCGATCCAGCTGGTGCGGCGTCTGCGCCACGAGCAGACGTCCCGTCGGCTCGTAGTCACAGTCGATCGTGCGGTCCTTGAGGAAGGCGCCGAGCTCCGCGAGATTCGCCTCGCCGAGGCGGGCGAGACGATGCGCTTCGCTCTCGCCGAAGTGCGCCACCGCCAGGGCGTGGTCGTAGTCGATACTGTCCCACACGATCCCGGCGCTGCGTCCCGACGCGCCGTACGCCGCGACGCCCTGCTCCACGACCACGACCTCGCTGATCGGATCGAGCTCCTTGATCCACAGCGCGGTCCACAGGCCCGCGAGTCCCGCCCCCACGATGGCGATATCCGCCACGCGTCCCGTCTCGAGCGAGCGGACCTGCCGCTCGGGACGGCGCGCCAGCCAGTAGCACGCCTGCTCGATCGACCGGCTGCGGCGCGCCACGGTCAGGTGGCCCGCATCCGGCGCCGCTGCCACCGTGCGTTCACGCCGAGCACGGCGAGGCTGAGCCCGAGAATCGCGCTGGCGAGGACGTTGATCTGCGGGGGAAAGGCGGCACGCCGGGCACCGTAGACATACAGCGGGTAGGTCACGTCGCTCCCCGAGTTGAACAGCGTGATGACGAAGTCATCGAGCGAGAGCGCGAACGCCAGCATCGCGGCTGCCACGATGCCGGGGGTGATGAGCGGCAGGGTGACCGTCCGGAACACGCGCCACGGCCCTGCACCGAGATCCATCGCCGCCTCCTCCAGGGACCAGTCGAACCCGCGCAGCCGTGCCCGCACCGTGAACGCCACGTAGCTCACCGAGAACATCACATGGGCGATCACGATCGTCGCGAAGCCGGTCGGCACGTTCAGCGTCAGGAACAGCGACAGCAACGACGAGCCCAGCACCACTTCGGGCGTCGCCAGCGGCAACACCAGCAGCAACCCCACCCCACCGGCACCGCGAAACCGGTACCTGGACAACGCCAGGGCAAGCATCGTGCCTAACACGGTCGCCATCAAGGTCGACAGGGCCGCGACGATGATGCTCAGCTGCATCGCCTCGACCAGCGCCGGATAGCGGAACGGGTCGAGCCAGGCGGCGACCGAGAACCCTTTCCAGACGAAATTGAATTTCCCGGCCGGACTATTGAAGCTGTAGGCGACGATCACGAAGATCGGCAGGAACAGATACCCCAGCACGAGCCCGGCGGCCGCGTCGAGCAGCCGCCTCACGCGAGTTGTTCCTCCCTGAGCAGCCGCGCGGCCGCCACCACGCCCACGGTGATCACGGCCATCAGGCCGAACGACAGCGCCGCGGCCAGCGGATAGTCGCGCGCCTGGAGGAACTGGGCCTGAATGACCGAACCGATCATGCGCTGGTTGGGCCCGCCCAGGAGCTCGGCGTTCACGAAGTCGCCTGCCGCGGGGATGAACGTCAGCAGACTTCCCGCGAGCACGCCCGGGAGCGAGAGCGGCAACACCACGAGCCGGAATGCCCGGACCGGACTCGAGAAGAGATCCTGCGCCGCCTCCACCAGCCGCCGGTCGATCTTCTCGAGGCTGGTGTAGATGGGCAGGATCATGAACGGCAGAAAGTTGTAGGTCAGCCCGCCGATCACGGCCCAGGCGGTATCGAGCAACCGCCCGTCGGGCGGCAGGAGGTGCAGCGCCTGCAACACCCGCACGACGAGACCGCCGTCGTTGAGAATCGTCTTCCAGGCGAACGTGCGCACCAGGAACGTCGTGAAGAACGGCAGGATCACGAGGCCGAGCAACAGCGGCCGCCATCGCCCGGCGCGAAATGCGAGCACGTAGGCCAGCGGATAGGCGAGCAGCAGCGCGGCGACGGTGGCGAGCGCCGCGTAACCGAACGATCGGGCGAAGATCGTCCCGTAGCCGGTGAAGGCCCGCGCGTAGCCGTCCCACCACGGAGCGGCCACGGACGTCCGCGCCAGCGTGAGCAGCGGCAGCACGAAGAACGCGGCCAGCCAGAGGACGCCGGGGAGGACGAGCAGCGCCGGTGCGAGCGCGGCGCGACGGCCGCTACCCGCCGATGGCATCGAGGAAGATGCGGGTGAACTCCGAGTCCTCGGCGTCGGAGAGCGCGCGAAAGTTGCGCAGCTGGGATAGCACGGCGGGCGGCGGATTGACGAGCGGACTCCGGGCCAGTGCCGGCGCGATGCGCTCCAGCGCAGGGATCGCGCCCAGCACGGCGCTGATGTACCCCGCCCGGCTGACGATCTGGGCGGAGTGAGCCGGTGCGTAGCACCAGTCGATCCACCGCATCGCGAGTGCGACGCGGTCAGAGGTTTTCGGGATCAGCATGTTGTCCGAGAAGAGCATCGCGCCTTCGCGCGGCGCCACCCAGCGGAGGTCGGGATTGTCGGCGTGCAATCCCTGGATGTCCCCCGACCAGGCAATCGCGATCGCGATGTTGCCGTTCGCGAGATCCTCGGTGTAATCGTTGCCGGTGAAGGCCCGCACCTGCCCGCTCTCGCGCGCCTGCTTCACGCGCGCCGCAGCGGCGCGGATGTCGTCGACCGTGCATTTCATCGGATCGCGTCCCTCGCCGAGCATGACGAGGCCCAGGGTGTCCCGCATCTCGGTGACCATCGTGACGCGACCCTTGAACGCCGGATCGAAGAGATCGCCGACGCTCGTGATCTCCCGGCCGGTGACGCGCGGGTTGTAGCCCAGTCCCACCATCCCGAACAGCCACGGCACCGTAAACCGGCGGCCGGGATCGAAGTCGGCGTCCTGGGCGAGCGGGGCCAGGTTCACGCGATTGGGAAACGCGGCGACGTCGAGCGGCGTCGCGTACCCCAGGCGGATCATGCGTCCCGCCACCCAGTCGGTCAGCACGATCACGTCGCGGTCGATGCTCTGCCCGCGGCGCAGGGGCTCTGCGATCTTCGCGAAGAACTCGTTGTTGTCGTTGATGTCTTCGTGGTACTGCACGGTGATGCCCGTCGCCTGTTGAAACTCGGGGATCGTGCGGTCATCGATATAAAGGGGCCAGTTCGAGATCCGCACCACTCGCCCGCCTGCCGACGACCGACAACCGACTACGCCGTTTCCGGCAAGGGCTCCTGCCACGGCGCCGAGACCTGTGCGTAGAAAACGCCGCCGGCTCCAGCGATTCACGCCCCTCCCCCATTCCCCGCCGGCGGGAGCAGGCGCGGGGCATCGGGGTCCCAGTCGACGAACACCTGCTGCCCCGGCACGAGGATGGGGGTCGCAGCGCCAAGGCCGAGGTGGGCGACCAGCGCCGTCCCGTCGGCGGCGCGCAGCGCGCACTGTACGACGGGTCCCTGAAACACGACGTCGACGACCGTCGCCGGCAGCGCCCCGGGGAGCTGCGCGACCGCGACGCGCACCCGCTCGGGCCGCACCATGACGAGTGCTGCAGCCCCGGCTGCCGCTGTCCAGGCCGGCGCCCGGAGCTGGACGACGTGCCCCCCCGCGATCGTCACACTGAGCTGCGTGCCGTTCACCGCGGCCACGCGGGCGGGCAGCAGGTTCGCCCGTCCCAGAAAGTCGGCCACGAAGACCGACGCCGGGGAGTGATAGATGGCCTGCGGCGTGTCGATCTGCTCGATGCGCCCCTCGGCCATCACCGCGATCCGGTCCGACATCGTGAGCGCTTCTTCCTGGTCGTGCGTGACGTAGAGGAAGGTGATGCCGACTTCACGCTGAATGCGTTTCAGCTCCAGCTGCATCGCCTGGCGCAACTTGAGATCGAGAGCGCCGAGCGGCTCGTCGAGCAACAGCGCCACCGGGAAATTGACGAGCGCGCGGGCCAGCGCGACGCGCTGCTGCTGCCCGCCCGAGAGCTGCGCCGGCCGCCGCGACCCGAGATCGGCGAGCCGCACCACGCCGAGCAGCTCGCCCACCCGGCGGCGGATCTCGCCCTCTCGGAGGCCGAGGCTGCGCGGGCCGAAGGCGACGTTGTCGTAGACCGAGAGGTGCGGAAAGAGGGCGTAGTGCTGGAACACCGTGTTGACGCGGCGCCGGTACGGCGGCACGGTCGACACGTCCTGGTCCTCCAGCAGCACCCGGCCCGCCGACGGCGTCTCGAAGCCCGCGATCAGGCGCAACGTCGTCGTCTTGCCGCAGCCCGAGGGACCGAGCAGAGAAAAGAATTCACCGCGCGCGATCGTGAAGTGCGCATCGTGCACGGCGGTGACGTCGCCGAACCGTTTGGCGACGTGCTCGAGCGTGACGGCCGGCGTGGCCGCAGGCGCCGGGGGCGGCGCGCCCACGCTATCTGGCGGGGCGGCGCGCCACGCGCGCCGGGTCCGACGCCCGGGCCTGAGACGGAGCGGAGGACGGCGCGGTGTTCGTCGCGACCGGCGTACCCGGGGACACCAGTCCGTAGCGCTCGGGGTTGTTGCAGATCACCGCGGCGGCGAGGATCTTGGGCACGTATTCCATCGTCTCCGTCGGCAGCAACTTCATGCGATAGAGATGCCAGAAGTCGCGGTTCTGCTTTTTGAACCCCCCGGGCGTCAGGGCGATCTTGTGCAGCACGCCGCGCACCGCGTTCTCGCCCCGGTTGTAGCTCGCCATCGCCAGCATGAACGCATCCTCGCCGAACTCCGCCAGCAGGTTGGCGAGATGCCGCGCCGCGGCGCGCGTCTGCTTGTCGACGTCGGTGCGCTCATCGACCTTGTCGTCCACGCGCAGGCCCAGCTCGCGCGCGCTGACCGCCATCATCTGCCACATCCCCACGGCGCCGGCGTGGCTCTTGGCCTTCGGATCGAAGCGCGACTCGGTCCAGGCGACGTACCCCATGACGTCGGGGAGCTCGAGTGCCCGGAAGTCGCGC
Organism: uncultured Gemmatimonadaceae bacterium; assembly: GCA_964641815.1. Lineage (GTDB taxonomy): Bacteria > Gemmatimonadota > Gemmatimonadetes > Gemmatimonadales > GWC2-71-9 > DASTHG01. The sequence continues at coordinate 6,367 of CAZXKN010000041.1, forward strand.
TGGATAGTCGGCCAGTATTGGACCTTGCGCTGGAACACCAGACGCAGCGTCACCGGATCCTTGAGCAGCAGGTTGATGTGATACTGCAGCCGTTCCTTGAAGATCGGCGGGACGGCGTAGGTCGTCGCGTCGAACTGGACCAGGATGTTGCGGATCTCCTTGTCCAGCTCGTCACCGGCATTCGCCGCCTCTTTTGCCTTGGCCTGGTCGGCGCGCGCCAGATCGGCGAGCGTGCGCTCGGCGTTGGACGTGGCGTCGAGGTAGCGCTGCTCCAGCTGCGCGAGCTTCGAGGAGTCCTGCTCCGCCTGCATCTGCTGCTGGATCTGGCGGATCTGCTCGTCGAAATGCCCCTTGGCGTCGAGCAGCCGTGCGATCTGGCGGTGCTGGAAATAGATCACCGTCCCCATCACGGCGATCACCACCGTCGCGGCGGCGGTCACCATCCCGACCACCTTCACCCAGCGCTTCTTGGTCTGCTTCTTGACGACTTCCGAGACTTCCTGCACCGCGGTCGCGATGTGGTCCATCGTCTTGCGCGAGCGCACGCCGCCCGCTTTCGCGCGCTCCTCGGCGATGCGCTGCGCGGTGAGGGCGAAGATCTGGCCTGTCGCCGAAGCGCGTGTCCCCGCCTGCAGCACCTTCTGGATGTCGGCCGCGTCCTGGGCGGGGTCGTAGGTCGCGTCGATGACGATGTCGACGTGCGCTTCGGGTCCGCCGGTGGCCCCGAAGCGGATTTTGTCACCCGAGCGCAGCTCGACCTTGGAGACTTTCTTGCCGTTGACCCGGACGCCGCCGGGGGCATCGAGGTCGATCAGGTGATAGACGCCTTCCTTGAGCACGACGGCGGCGTGGTAGGGGGCCACGCGCGGCTCCTCGGCCGTGTCGTAGCGGATTTCGCAATCGTGCCCCGTCCCGACGCGCAGCCACCGCTTGTCGCTGCTGGACGTCGTGCCCTGGAGGGAGCCTTTCACATGCGTGAAGCGGATCATGTCGAGTGGTGGCGGAAGCTTACCGGCCGAACCCGCAGTGCGCCAGACTGCAGACCTCGCGGGGCGCTCGCCCGCACGGTATCTTGGCGGTCGCGGTTGTCGTTACTCTCAATCCGAGCGCCCTTACCTATGATCGATATCCTGCGGGCCGTGGCTCGCCTTCCCCTTGCCGCAGCATTCGGGCTGTCGCTGTTGACCTGGAGTCCGTCACACCACCCACCACTTCCTGATGCGCAGCGCGGCGTCCGCGTGGACTCGGCGCGGCATCTCGTGGTGATCTCGCTGGGACCCTTCGCCGTCCAGCCGGCCCCGCCCGTCATGAGCCACATGGCGATGCACATGGAGGGCGGCGACAGTCTGGTGAAGCGCATCTACTGGCCGATGACGACGTTGCTGCAGGGACTGCGGATGGAAATCCTCGATGCCTCCGGTCACCCCCTGCCCCGCCGTCTCATTCATCACCTCAACCTCGTCAACTTCGATCGCCGCCAGCTGGTCTATCCGCTGGCCGAGCGCATGATGGGGTTCGGCCAGGAAACCGAGGACGTCTCGGTCCCGCGCAGCATCGGGCTGCCGATCACTGCTGGGAACCGCATCGGCGTGTTCGTGATGTGGGACAACGAGACCGGCCAGACGCTGCACGACGTGACGGTGCGGTTGACCTTCAACTGGGCGGCCGGGAACCTGCAGCCGCGCCCGATCAGCGTCATGCCGTTCATTATCGACGCCAATCTCGTCGTGGCAGGCCACAACGTCTTCGACGTCCCGCCGGGCGGCTGCACGCGCCACTACGATTTTCGCTTCCCCGTCGACGGCCACCTCGTGGCGGCTGGCGGGCACCTGCACGATCACGGACGCTGGATCCGGCTGGTGGACCGTACCACCGGACGGGTCATCGTCACCGTGACCGCAAAGAGTGATTCCACCGGCCATGTGACCGGCGTGTCGCGCGAGCTGCTCGCGCTGCGCGGGCAGGGGCCTCACCTCAAAGCGGACCACGAGTACCGCCTCGAGACCCGTTACGAGAACCCGACCGCCGACACGCTGAACGGCATGATGGCGCTGATGGTCGGATTGTTCGCCCCCGACGACCCGCGCCGCTGGCCGAGCATCGACCCGGGCGACGGCGACTACCAGAAGGATCTCGCGGACATGCTGGGACCGGCCGGCTGGGGCGAGTCGCCCAGCTCCAACTGAGGGATCAGCTCAGGACTTCGCGGACCTTACGCGCCAGCGTCTGGGGCGTGAACGGTTTCTGCAGAAACGCGATCCCCGGTTCCAGCATCCCGTGCCGGACGATCGCGTCATCCGTATACCCCGACACGAACAGCACCTTGAGCCCCGGGCGTTGCTCCTTCAATCGGTCGGCCAGCTGGCGCCCGCTCATCTCCGGCATGATCACATCGGTGATGAGCAGGTGGATCGGTTCCGTTCGGGCTCGCGCCAGCTGGAGCGCCGAGTGGCCGTCGTGCGCCACGAGGACGGTGTAGCCGAGCCGCTTGAGAATCTCCTGGGCGACGGCGCGAACGCCCGACGCGTCTTCGGCGAGCAGGATCGTCTCTGTCCCGCCGTTCAACAGCAGCGGACGGGGTTCGGCGGCCGCCGCCGCTTCACTGACCCGCGGCAGGTAGACCTTGAAGCTGGTGCCGTGACCCAGCTCGCTGTACACCCAGATGTAGCCGTTGCTCTGCTTCACGATACCGTACACGGTCGCGAGCCCGAGCCCCGTCCCCTTCCCGATCTCCTTCGTGGTGAAGAACGGCTCGAACAGGCGGGCCTTGGTCGGCTCGTCCATGCCGCTGCCGGTGTCGGTGACGGCGACCAGGACGTAGGACCCCGGAGCCACGACCGCGTGCTGCGCCGCGTAGGACGCGTCGAGGTCGATGTTGGACGTTTCGATCGTCATCTTCCCGCCATCCGGCATGGCGTCACGCGCGTTCACCGCCAGGTTCATGATGACCTGCTCGATTTGGCCCGGATCGGCCTTCACGTTGCCCAGGTCGGGGGCGAGGGTCAGCTGCAGGGCGACGTCCTCGCCGATTAGTCGCTGCAGCATCTTGCCCGCCGCCGACAGGACGTCGTTGAGATTGAGCACGCGCGGCTCGAGCACCTGCTGCCGGCTGAACGCCAGCAGCTGGCGCGTGAGCCCGGCAGCGCCGATGGCGGCGCGTTGAATCTCCTGGAGATCGGCGCGGCGCGGGTCGGCGGCCGCCATGTCCTCGAGCAGCAGCTGGCTGTAGCTCGTGATGACGGTGAGCAGGTTGTTGAAGTCGTGCGCCACGCCGCCCGCGAGGCGCCCCACCGCTTCCATTTTTTGCGCCTGCCGCAGCTGCGCTTCGAGCGACCGCGTGTCGGTCACATCCTCCTGAATCGCCACGAAGTTCGCGATGGTGCCGCTCTCGTCCTTCACCGGGGCGATCGTCGTGGACGCCCAGTAGAGATCACCGTTCTTGCGCCGGTTCTGATACTCGCCGCGCCAGGTCGCGCCCGACTGAATCGTGCTCCACAGCTGCCGGTACTGATCCGCCGACGTCTTGCCTGACTTCAACAACCGGGGGTTCTGACCCACGACCTCCTCGGACGAATACCCGCTGATTTCCGTGAACTTGCGATTGACGTACACGATGCGTCCGCTGGGGTCGGTGATGATGACGGCGGCCGGGCTTTGGTCGACCGCCGTCGAGAGCCGGCGGATCGTCTCATCGGCCTGCTTCAGGTCGGTGATGTCCCGGGCGACACCGACGAGGCCGATGATCGCGCCCTGCGCGTCGCGACGCGGCGCCTTGGACACGAGAAAGCGGCGGTTGCCGATGCGGGTGGGCAGCGTCTCTTCGAACGTCCTCGCCACGCCTTCGCGCAGCACCCGCGCGTCGCTCTCTTGCACGAAGCGCGCCACCTCGGGAGGAAACACGGCCTCCGCGCCGCGCCCCTCCACCTCCGCCCGCGTGACTCCGAACAGCTGCACGGTGGCCTGGTTGATGAGCAAGTAGCGGCTATCGGTGTCCTTCACGAACACCGGGTCGCCCATCCCCTCGATCACCGACTGCAGCAGCTCCTGGCTGGCTCGCACGTCGCCGATGGCGCGGCTCAAGGCGAGGGCCTGGCCGATCTGGCCGCCCATCGCGCGGCCGAACCCGACCCACTCCTGCGAGGTCAGCTCGCGGGAGTGGGAAGCGAGCAGCAGCACGCCCAGCGATTCCTCGCGGTGGAACACCGGAGTCAGCAGGCAGGCCCGCAGGCCGAGACCCTGGAGAAAGGACGCCGCGACGTCGGCGGGGACGTCCTCCGAGGGGATCAAGAGCGGCGCCTGTGTCTCCAACGTCAGGCGGAACAGCTCGGGATGGCCGAACCCCGACGCCACTCCGCTCGCCGATTCGGCGCCGGTGCCTGCCGCAGCGAGCACCCGGATCGCGGCCCCCTCCGCGACCACGTAGAACACGCCCACCGACAGACCCGCCGCATCGATGCAGCGGTGGAGCGTGTCGCGCACGATCACTGCGAACGGGTCGTTCCGCGCCAGCGCCTCCGCCATGCCGCCGAGCACGGCGAGCGCCGCCGCCTGCACCGTGGAGCGTTGCAGCAGCTCCGCTTGCTGCGCCGGGCCGAGCGGGGCCTCGGCGCGTTGCTCGCCACGCCGGCGCCCGGCGAAATCGCGGATGATCTCGCGCAAGCGCACCGGCTCGACCGGCTTGAGCAGGTAGGCCTCGAATCCGGCGGTAAGCGCCCGGGCCTCCTCGCTCGGGAGAAATCCCGTCAGCGCAACGATCGGCACGTCATCCGCGCCCGGTACCTTCCGCAAACGGCCCACCAGATCGAGTCCGCTGACATCACCCAGAAAAAGGTCCTGCAGCACCACAGTGGGACGCTCCCGCTCCATCAGAGCGAGGGCGGTCGCGCCGTCCGGAGCTTCCAGCACGCGACAGCCGTCCGCGCTCAGCACGGCGCGAATGACTTCGCGGGTGACGGGGTTGTCTTCGACGACCAGGACGGTCGTCGTGGGTTCGGTCATGTGCGGGGAGCGGCGGGTTGCAGCAGCGAAGACACGACGCCGGGGAGGCGGCGCGTATCGAGGGGCTTCGCCAGATATCCGTCACACCCGGCGGCGCGCACCCGCTCTTCGTCACCGACCATCCCGTAGGCCGTGAGTCCGACAATGCGGATATCGCGCATCGAGGGATTGGCCTTCAGCATGCGAGTCAGCGTCAGGCCGTCCATCCCTGGCAGCTGAATGTCCATAAAGATGAGGCGCGGCCGGAAGTCGTGTAACACCGCGATGGCGTCATTGGCGTCGATCGCCACGCGCACGCGATATCCCTCGCCCTCGAGCAAGTCGCGCATCAGCTCGAGGTTCAGGTCGTTGTCGTCCACCACCAGGATCTGTTCTCCGGCCATACCGGCACCCCCTCCATCGGAAGCACCGAACGGGCTGTTCCGTATCGAACGTCCCAAAGCATGTTGGAGCTGGACATCAACTAATTGATGATCGGGATGTTTTCGGCCATAGGGAGAGGGCTGATGCCATGTCAGCATTTGCCCTACAAAGGCGCGTCTAAGCAGTGAGCCCGTACTGCAGCACGTAGCGGATCAACTCCGCGCTCGTCTTGAGCCGCATCTTGCGCAGCAGGCGGGCGCGGTGCGTGCTCACGGTCTTGGGTGAGACGCCGAGCTCGGTGGCGATCTGCTTCACGCTCTTGCCGAGCCCGATCATGCACAGCACTTCGTACTCGCGGCGCGAGACGCGTTCGTGCGGCAGGCGCTGCGCGTTGCCGTCGAGGGCGGCGGCGGCCCGCTCGGCAACGGCCGCGGTCAGGTAGCGCCCACCGCCCGCGATCTGCTTGATCGCGTTGATGACCTCCTGCGGCGGCTGCTGCTTGGTGAGATACCCGGCGGCCCCCTCCTTCAAGGCCCGCACCGCGAACTGGTCCTCCCCATGCATCGTGACGATCAACACCTCGACTCGGGGGAACGCGCTCCGCAGTAAGCGCAACAACCCCGGGAACGGCGCGCCCGGCATGGTGATGTCGAGCAGCACGACGTCCGGCTCCGAGGCACGCAGCACCGCCACCGTTTCGTCGCCATCGGCCGCCTCGCCGACGACCTCGATCTCGGGCTCGTCGGCCAGCACCTGGCGCAATCCGGCGCGCACCAGCGGGTGATCGTCGGCGATCACGACCCGGATCATCGACTCCCCCCGCGCCCGGTGGCGAGCGGCAGGCGCAAATCCACGATGGTGCCGCCACCGTCGCGCGCCCGCCACTCGACCGTGCCGTCCCACAGCAGGGCGCGCTCGCGCATGCCGACGAGGCCGAGCGCCTGCGGGCTCGCGATCTCGGCCGCGGTGATGCCGCGGCCGTCGTCGCCGACCGACAGCTGCAGCTCGTTGCGCCAGAACCGCAGGGTGACGACCACCTCTCGGGCCCCGGCGTGCCGCGCGACGTTGGTCAACGCCTCCTGCAGGATGCGGAACACGTCGGTCGAGCGGTCCGCGTCCACCGCCGGAGGATCGGGCGGGAGCTCGTGAGTGCAGGGAATCCCCGTGCGCCGCGTGAACTGTTGCGTTTCCCACTCGATCGCCGCGAGCAACCCCAGGCTGTCGAGCACCGCGGGCCGCAGCTCCGTCGCCAGGGTGCGCACCCGCCCGATCGAACTCTCGATGAGCGCGGCCATCGACCGCGTCTTCTCCTCGAGCACCACATCCTCGTCATGCAGCCGCGCGCGCAGCCACGCGACGTCGAGATGCAGCGCGCTCAGCGCCTGGCCCAGCTCGTCGTGAATCTGCCGCGCCATGACGGCGCGCTCCTGCTCCCGCACGCTGCGCAGCCGGTGTGCCAGCTCGCGCAGCTGCTCGTGCGAAGCGAGCAGCTCTTCGGACGTCCGCTTCCGCTCGCCGATATCGCGCGCGACCCCGAGAATTCCGATCGCCCTGCCGTCCGCGTCGCGCAGCACCACGCGCTTCGAATCGATCCACACCAGCGACCCGTCCTTGCGCCGGCGCTGCCATTCGCCGGCCGAGTCCTCTCCATGCAGCACACGGCTCAGGTCCTTCTGGAGCCGCGGCCGCGCTTCCTCGGGGTCAGGGTACAATCTCAGGATCGATTGGCCCAGCATGTCCTCGGCGGTGTACCCGAACACCGCCTCCGCCCCGTCGTTCCAGAACCGGACCCGCCCCTCGGGATCGGTCACCACGATCGAGTCTCTCACATTGCTCAGGATCGCCGCCTGGAACTCCAGCCGCTCCTCGGTCTCCCGGCGCTCGGAGATATCGCGCAGAAACGCACCGAAGCACGATCCCGTTCCATCCGTCAGCTCGACCGGCGCGATCGCCAGCTCGACCAGAAACTCCCGTCCGTCGCGGTGACGCGCCGTGATCTCGACACGCCGATTGACCAGCTTCCCCTCTCCGGTAGCCCGATAGCGCGCGATCCCCTGCTCGTGCCGCTCCCGATAACGCTCGGGGATGATCGTCTGCGACAACCGCTGCCCGATCGCCTCGGCCTCCAGCCACCCGAACATCGTCTCGGCCCTGTTGTTCCACATACGGATGACGCCCGCGGCGTCGATCAGGATAAATGCGTCGAGGGAAGCGTCCAGAATCGCCCGCAGCGAAAGCTCGGACTCCCCGAGCGCCGTGGGGAGCTCGGGAGGCGGCAGTCTGTGCGGGGTGGCGGGCATGGAGGCGGCACCCTCAGAATAGGGTCCTTCCGAGACCTCGCAAGGGGGCCTACGACCAGCTGATCAGGAGTTTCCCAGTACTCTGGTTGTCCCGCATGCGTTGGAACGCGTCGCCGGCACGCGCGGGCGCATAGACGGCGTCGA
>CAZXKN010000042.1:0-24254 GCA_964641815.1 uncultured Gemmatimonadaceae bacterium
CCGATCGTGATTCCGAGCGTCGTGCCAAATCCCTTGCGCGGCACCCCCGGCCGCCAGAAGCCGTGCGGGCCGCGGTCGATGACGCGATACCGCTCCTCGAGTCCCAGGCCGAAGATCCGGAGCGGCCGCCACTCGATCCCCATCCCCGCCGTCCACAGCGCCGCCAGCGCCTGGTGCGCCGTATCGGCATCCAACCCCAGCGCGGCGCTGGCCAGACCGTACACCGCGATCGTCGTTCCGCCCCGCGGTGTCTCGAGCTCATAGCCGATGCCGAAGAAGCTGCGCGATGCCCCGCGGCGCTCACTCAACGCCTGTAGCGCGACGCCGTGCCGCAACACCGAGCCGAGGGGCCGGTCGAGCCGGGCTTCGTAGGTCGTCAGATCCGAGCCCGCCCAGCTGCCGTACAGCAGGCTGAGGTCGCGTTGCTGCGCGGCCAGCGGCCCGGCGATGGCAGCGCCGGCGCCGAGCGCGAGTACCGCGATCCGGTCAGTGATCCGCAACGTGCGGCAGCTCCAGGGATTCACGTGGCGCCATGTGATGGGCGAGCAGGTGCGGCACGCGGCGCATGAACCGCACCCAGATCCACAACGTGCCGAATCCGCACACCGCGGCTGCGGCCAGTCCCGGTACGACGAGCGCGAGCGGATGGTGGGACTCGAGCACGACGTGCGCGCCGATCCACATCCCGAAAAACGAAGCCCCCCAGGCCCAGAGCGGCGTGAGGAGCCAACCGACGACGACCAGTGCGTGCGCCAACCAGCGGGGCATCCCCGCGACGCTCACGCGCTATTGTTCCGCCGGAGGGACCAGAGCGCCAGCGCGGTGAGCGTCACCACGTACGCTCCGCCGATCAGCACTGGCCAGGCGAGCGGAATGATCGTCAGTTTCGCGATCACGGCGAGCACCACCGCACCGAGCACCAGCGGCGTCGCAAGCTGCCCCAGCGAGGCCGGCCCGCGCGCGTTGCGCCCCGCGGTGAGCATGCCGCCCATCCACGCGACGAACGTGCCGAGCATCCACCAGATGGGGAGATACCACCACGTGCTGCCGCCTCCGATCGCGTCCCAGGTCCAGGGATACGCCTTGAACGGGCGCAACAGCACGATGTCGAAGGCCATGAACACCACCGTGCCCCACAACCCGACTGCCGCAGCTCCCGCGACACCTTCCGTACCCCGCGACCCGACCCATTGTCCCGGCAGCAGGCTGACCAGCACTGCCGCGATGAGCACGAGCAGCGACTCGAGCACCGTCTGCGCGACGCCCGGGGAAAGCGCCCTGGAGAGCGCCAGGAAGGCCACAACCGAGACACCGGTCGTGAGCCCCACCTTGGTGCCGCTCACGAGGATATGACGGAAATCAGATCGGTCGGTGGCCGTCACGGCGCTGGTGGTCATCGGTACCAATTTAGCGGTCCGCCCCTACCAGCCAAGACCCAGCGCCTGGGCCGCCAGGCGCAGGCCGACAAGCGTCAGGTCCGGCTGCACCGTCTCGATCTCCTCCGTCAACGGTGCCACGAGCGGTGCCAGACCCCCCGTGGCGACCACATACGGCGGCTCCCCGCGCGTGGGCCACTCGGCGCGAATGCGGCGGATCAACCCGTCGACGGCGTCCACCGTCCCCCAGATCACCCCGGAGCGGATGCAGTCCTCGGTGTGGCGCCCGATCACCCGCTCGGGCGGCGTCAGCTCGGTGGCCGGCAGCTTGGCCGTGCGGCGCACCAGCTCGTCCGAGGCGGTGCGGATCCCCGGCATGATGATGCCGCCGATGAAGCGGCCGTCCTTGGTGATGCAGTCGAAGGTGGTGGCCGTCCCGAAGTCGACCACGATCGTGTCGCGCTCGAACAGCGTGCAGGCGGCGAGCGTGTTCACGATGCGGTCGGCACCGACGGTGAGCGGCTCCGCGACGTCGAGCGTGATCGGCAGCTGCGACCGCCCATCCACCTGCACGGGAGTCACGCCGGTGATCGCGGCGACGCCGCCGCAAGCGTTCTGCGTGACGAGCGGAGCGACCGAGGCGACCACTACCGCCCGGATCCCTGAGGGCGACTGCCCGGCGTTGGTCAGATAGGTCGACAGCAGCGCACCCCACTCATCGGGAGTGCGGGCGGCGGTCGTCGTGAGCCGCCAATGCCCGAGCAGCTGTTCCCCCTGGAACAGTCCGACCGTGGTCTCGGTGTTGCCGATATCGAGGGCGAGAAGCACCTGCCAAATATACTAGGCGGTCTCCACGTGACCTTCGCGCACCACGGCGACCTCCCGATCCCCTTCAACGAGCAGTGCTCCATCCGGGCGCACTCCCCGTGCGCGCCCCGGCACTGGGCCTCGCAGCGCGCGGTCGCGCAGCCAGTCGCGTGCTGCGAAAGCGGCGCACTCCTGCTCCGTCAGCTGCTCGGCGGCGGCGCCGAGCCGCGTGAGCGGCGCCACCAGCCCGTCGAGCACATCGATCCGCCGCACCCCCGGCACCACTTCCGCGAGCGCGATCGCGGAATCCCGAACGGCAGCGGGAATCTCGTTGGCGACGTTGACGCCGAGCCCGATGGCGAGCCACTGCGGCGTCTCTCCCTGCCAGCGCCCCTCGCACAGCACCCCCGCCAGCTTGCGATCGTCCACCAGGATGTCGTTGGGCCACTTGAGGCGCGCGAGCGGCCGGCCGGCGAGCTCGTCGACCACATCCGCGAGGACCAGCCCCGCGCGAATCGACATGATGCCGAGGGGCGCGGCCCGGGGCCGCAGCAGCAGCGCGAACCACAACCCTCCCGGCGGCGAGTGCCAGGTGCGCCCGTCGCGCCCGCGGCCGGCTGTCTGCTCGAGGGCGAGCACGACGGTACCGGCCGGCGCGCCGGCGGTCCCGAGGACGTGCGCCCGGTCGAGGGTGGATCCGAGGGACGCCGCGAGCTCGCAGCGCGGGATTGCCCAGCGGCGCGCCAGCGCCGCTGCTGGGATCCCGTCGAGCGTCACCCCCGCCACAGGGCGAACACCAGCGTCAGCACGCCCACGATCCAGCAGTATGGGGCGAAGGCGTAGAAGCGCCCGCGGCGCAGCATCGCCACCAGAAAGAGAATCGCGATCACGCCGCTCGCGAACGACACCAGGAACGCAAAGGCGAGTGGGCCCGCGCCGACGGCTGCGAGGTTCGCCGACATGTGCCGTCCTTCGAGCAGCGCCGCGCCGCCGATCACCGGCACCGCCATGAGGAAGCTGAACTCGGCGGCCGCGGCGGGCTTCAGCTTCGCCCACAGAGCGGCTGCGACGGTCGTACCGGACCGCGAAATGGCGGGAAGAATCGCCACGGCCTGCCCCACCCCGATCCAGAACGCGCCCATCCAGCCGGGCTGCTCGCGCTCGCCGGCGGGGCGCCGCGTCAACCACAGGATGATGCCGGTGACGATGAATTCGATGCCGAGCTCGATCATCGAGTGGAAGTGCGCCTCGATATAGTCATTGAACAGCAACCCCACCACCACCGCGGGGATCGTGGCGACGATGAGCAGGGCGGCGTAGTGGATGCTCTCGCGCGAGCCGCTGAGCACACCGCGGAAGATCTCCCACAGGCGCCGGCCGTACACCACCAGCACCGAGCCGAGCGTCGCGACGTGCAGCGCGACCTCCACGAACACGCCCGGCATCTTCACGCCGATCAACGCTTCGGCAAGCACGAGGTGTCCCGAGCTCGACACCGGCAGGAACTCCGTCAATCCCTGGACCAATCCCAGCACGAGCGCCTGCCAGTAGTTCACACCACCCTCCCCAGCACGAGTGCGCCGAGGCCAAACACCATTGCGACCTTGAGCAACCCGCTCGCCGTCACGAAGCGCTGCCGCCGGATCGCCAGCACGGCGACAGCGACCGAGAAGAGCGACAGGCTGGCGACATCCAGGTAGACGCTGCCGTACCCGGACGTGAGGGGCAGCACCAGCGCGAGCGGGAAGGTGGCCCCGCAGGCCCAGCTGGCGATTCGCGTGGCACGCGCCAGGCCCACGCGGACGGGCAGTGTACGACGCCCCGCGGCGCGATCCCCGGGCTCGTCTGCGAGGTCCTTCACGAGCTCCCGGGACAGCTGCAGCCAGGCGGCCAGCACCCAGGGGACGATTCCCGCGCCCGGCCGTCCCATGGCGAGCGCCCCGTGGAACAGCGGCAACCCTCCCACCACTGCGACCGCGACGTTCCCCGGCATACCGTGCCGCTTCAGGAGCGGCGAATAGCCGAGCATCACCACCAGCGCGAGCAGCGCGACGAGCACCTGTGGTCCCGAAACAAGGGCCGCCGCACCGATGCCGAGCACGATGCCGAACCACATCACGAGGTGGGCGGTCTGGACGGGCAGCCGTCCCGAGGCAAGCGGGTGGTGATCGGGTGCGTTGACCCGGTCGGCGACGATATCCTGCAGGTCGTTGACGGCATTGCCCGCCGCCCCGAGACCGACGCCGGACAACGCCGCGAACACGAGCAGCTTGGGGAGCGCGATGGCGCCGAGCGCGATCCATCCCCCGGCGAGCACACCGGCCGCGGCGAGGAGGAGATTGTTCGCACGGACGAGCCGCGCGAGATCAGTCACGCAACACGTCCTCGTAGAGGCGCTCGTACTGCGGCACCACCCGGTCGGCCGAGAAGTCCGCGGCGCGCGCCACCGCGCGGTGCCGCATCTCCTCCAGCCGCGCCGGATCGCGCAGCACCTCGATGGCCCGCTCGGTCATCGTCGGGACATCGCCGACGGCGGCGAGGTATCCCGATTCCCCGTCCGTCACGACCTCGGGAATGCCGCCGACCCGGCTCGCGATCACCGGTACGCCGCAGGCCATCGCCTCGAGCGCCGCGAGCCCGAACGACTCCGTCTCCGAGGGCAGCAGGAAGAGGTCCCCGCCCCGCAGCACGTCGGCGACGTCGTCCACCCGGCCCGCGAACCGGACATCGTGCTGGACGCCGAGCTTCGTCGCTTCACGCTGCGCCGGGTCGCGATCGGGACCGTCGCCGACCATCACGAGCCGCGCCTTCATCGCCTTGCGCACGCCGGCGAACACGCGCACCACGTCGACCAGCCGCTTCACCGGCCGGAAGTTGGAAATGTGAATGAGCACGCGGGTATCGGCCGGCGCCAGCGTACAGCGCTCCGCCGGGGTCCGCACCGGGAAGTACTCGACCTTGTTGACGAAGTTCGGGATGACGAGCACCTCGCAGCCGTCGCAGCCGAACGTGCGGTACGTCTCCTCGCGCAGAAATTCCGAGACCGCCGTGACCCGGTCGGAGTGCTCGATCGAGAATTTGGTGAGGGAGAAGTACGAGGGATCTTTGCCGACGAGGGTGATGTCGGTGCCGTGCAGCGTCGTCACCACCTTCAAGTCCCGCTCGTCGGCGAGCATCTGTTTCGCCAGCCACGCGGTCGCGGCGTGCGGGATCGCGTAGTGCACGTGCATCACCTGCAGCTCCTCGCGCTGCGCCACTTCGTGCTGCTTGACCGCCAGCGCGAACGCGTACTGCGACTGCTCGAACAGTGGATAATCAGCCGGCACGACCTCGTGAAACGTGACGTGCTCGGTAACGCCACGCAGCCGGAACGGGCTGGCGTAGGAGATGAAGTGCACGTCGTGCCCGCGGCGCGCGAGCTCGAGCCCGAGCTCCGTCGCAACGGCCCCGGAACCGCCGTAAGTAGGATAGAGGGTGATGCCGATCCGCATGGCTATCGGCTATCGGCTGTCGACAGTGACGCTGCGCCAACGATCCTCAATAACGGCGGCGAGCTCGGCGGGGTCCTGCGTTGCGTCCAGTGTCCACACCGCCTCCTGCTGATTGCCCACCGCCGACGGCCGATAGCGCAATTGATTTCTGAACCACGTCTCCTGCCGCTTCGCGTACTGTCGCGACGAGCGCACGATCGCGTCTCGCAAGTCGTCCTTGTAGAGCTGCCCCGTGAGCATCGCCACGACCTCGCGGTACCCCACCCCGTCGAGGCCCGCGGCGGTGGGCGCGGTGCCGCGCGCCAGCTCGTCACGGACTTCGTCCACCAGCCCCGCCGCCAGCATGGCGTCGACGCGTTCGGCGATCCGGCGCCGCAGCACCTCCCGCGGCAGCGTCAGCACGATGTACCAGGGGCGCATCACTCCCGCCACGCGCGCCATGCGCTGCCACAGCGAGAGGGGTCGCCCCGTCAGCAGGGCGACTTCGATGGCGCGCGCGGCGCGCTGGCGCCCGCCATCGGAAAAGCGCGGATCGAGCCGCAGCGCCCAGCGGGACAGATCCGTTCCGGGAAGCGTGGCGGCCCACTCACGCACCTGCGCGCGCCGCGCGGGATCGAGCGGCGGCTCCTGAAACAGGCCGTCGGCGAGGGCGCGCACGTAAAACCCTGTTCCGCCCACGACGAGCGGCAGGCGCGCGCCGGCCCGGGCGGCGGTGAGCCATCCCGCCGCCTCGCGCGCGAAGCGGCCTGCACTGTAGCGCTCTCCCGGATCGACGAGATCGAGGCCCTCGTGGGGCACCAGGGCCCGCAGCGCCGGCGCAGGCTTGGCAGTGCCGATGTCGAGCCGGCGATAGACCTGCCGGGCGTCGGCCGAGATGATCGTCACCGGCAGACGCTGTGCCAGCGACATGGCGACGGCGGTTTTACCGACAGCCGTCGGACCGACGATCACCGGGGTGAGTGGGCGGTCGGGCGGACGGGCGGCCAGGCGGACGTGTCCTGCGTCCCCCATCCGTGCGTTCCCGACCGCCCGTTCCGCCCACCGCCCGTCCGCCCGATTTGTCATCTCCCAAATCTCCGCTCTAACTCCCCTTTGGGAAGCTGCACGATCGTCGGTCGCCCGTGCACGTCGTGTGCGGGTAATGTGGCGGCGAGCAGCCGGCGCACCAGCTCCCGCGCTTCTTCGGGATCGAGGTGATGTCCCGCCTTGATCGCCGCGCGGCATGCGAACGTCGCGCCGAACCGCTCCAGCCGGTTCGCCCAGCCGCCGAACCGCCCGCCCGCGAGATCGCCCACCAGCTCCTGCAGGCACCGCGCCGCCTCGAAGCGCGGATGCGGATTCGGCGCCGTGTGCACCACGACCGTCCGCCCCGAGAACGGCTCCAGCTCGAAGCCCACGCGCGCCAGCAGCTCGCGATGGGCGTCGATCGCCTCGAGCTCGGGACCGGTGAACTCCAGCGTCAGGGGCAGGAGCAAACGCTGGGCCGGGGCCCCGTCCCCCGACAGCTGCCGCATCACCTGCTCGTACAGTACGCGCTCGTGCGCCGAATGCTGGTCCACGATCGCGACGCCGTCTTCGGTCTGAAACAACAGATACGTGTCGAACACCTGCAGCAGCTCGGGGCCGCGGGGACGGCCGCCCGGGCTCTCGGCGGCGAACAGCTCCGTCGGGAGCCCGGCGGGGATCGTGCCCGTTCCCTCCCACGTCGTCGCTTCGAGGACCGGACCCGCGGGGCCGATGGGGGCCGCGGCGTCGAGCGGCGCGAGCGCCCGCCGCACTCCTTCTTGGACCAGCTGCTCGATTTGTAAGCGATCGCGAAACCGCACCTCGGCTTTCGCGGGATGCACGTTCACGTCCACGGCATCGCCGGGGAGATCGAGGAACAGGAGCAGCGAGGGACGGTCGCCGGGAGCGATCGCGGAGCGATAGCCCGCCTCCGCGGCCCGCAGCAGGAACGGATCCTTCACCGGCCGGCCGCGCACGAACACGTACGCCTTGCGTCCCGCCGGCCGCGCCTGTGAGGGGCGCTGCGCGAACCCCGATACCTCGGCGCCGCCGAGCCGCGTCGCGAGCGGGAGCAGGGTGTCGGCGAGGTCGCGGCCCCACAGCGCGTGGATCCGCTCGATCAGCCGTCCGGCCGCCGGTGCGTCGAGCAGCGAGCGGCCGTCGCTCGTGAGCGAGAACGCGACGTCGGGCCGAGCCAGCGCGAGCACAGTGAGCACCTCGGACACCGCGCGCGTCTCGGTTGCAGGCGCGCGCAGGAACTTGCGGCGCGCCGGCGTATTGAAGAACAATCCGCGCACGGCGACCGTCGTCCCCTGCTGGCGGACGGCGGCGTCCGCCCCTTCGATCGTACCCCCGGTCACCCGCAACCGGATGCCGCCCGCGCCGTCGGCGGTCTCCAGCTCGAAGCGCGACACCGAGGCGATAGCGGGCAGCGCTTCACCGCGGAAGCCGAACGACCCGACGCCGATGAGATCGGCGACCGAGCGAATCTTGCTGGTGGCATGACGCCGCAGCGCGAGGCGCGCGTCCTCGGGCGACATGCCGTGTCCGTCATCCGAGATGCGAATCAGCGACCGGCCGCCGTCCTCGATCTCGACGCGAATCGTACGCGCACCGGCGTCGAGCGCGTTCTCGACCAGCTCCTTCACCACCGACGCCGGGCGCTCCACCACTTCCCCGGCCGCGATCTGATCGGCCACGCGGTCGGAGAGGACGGCGATTTTCGGAGCACTCACAACCGCACGACCTGGCTCGCCAGCACCCATCCGTTCACGCCGTCGCCGCGGTGGATCCGCAGCCATCGTCCTCCCGCGAAGGTGTCGACCAGCTCCGCCGCCGCGCCCGGCTCGAGCACCAGGCTGGCGCTCGAGGGGCCGTAGGGCGCGGCGCGCACGGGCGTGCGCGGGCTGGCGATCACCACGAGCGGCCGGTCATCGCGGCGCTGCTCGAAGCCGCCCAGCACCGCCGCCGTGAGCGCCAGCGTCCCGAACGATGCCCCCGCGATACGCTGCGCGCCTCGGCTCACGATCAACACCCCCCAGCACACGATCCACAGCGCAGCGGCGACGACCCACCACTCCCCCGGCGTGAGATAACCCACCTCGAGGAGGCTCGCGCTCGCCGCGTCGGGCGCGGGCAGCAGGTCTCGTGCACGCCGGATTGCACCGTTGCGCGGGGCGAGGCGCTCCGCCATCACCCACGCCGCGACGGCCTTTCCATCTTCACCGCTGCGATACAACGTCGCGCCGAGATCGTACCAGTGCGCCGGATCGAGGGTGTCGTGTGCCGCCCGATCCGAGAACGAATCCGCCGCCGCGCTCAGCGCGCCGGCCTGGTACAACGCCTCGGCGCTCGTCCCCTGCGCGCGTCCACTGCGGGCGCCGCCGCACATCACCAGCAGCACCACGCCGAGCCCCACGCTCAGGCGACGGCGCCGACCACGCGTATCGTGGGCCAACGACTTCAGAACCGTGCGCAGCTCGGCTGCCAGCTCGTGCGGATCTCCGGATGTGCGCGGCGCATAGCGAATGCCGCGCACCCGCTCGCGCAGCCGACCGACATGCTCGGCGAGGGTGCGCTCGACGCCGGCGGCCCGCAACGCGCGCGCGAGGCTCGCCCCGTCGCGGCTGTACGCGTCGGCGACGTGCGCCTGAACCAGGATCCCGAACGCCCGCTCCAGCGTCGCCAGCTCACCCGGGTCATGCACTTCGGGCTGCGCCACGGGCGGTGGCGGTGCGCGGCGGCGCAGCCGCAGAGACAGAAGGAGCGGAGGGAGCACGAGGATCGCGATCCAGCCGAACGGCCACAGCGCGGTCTTCAGCGCGTCGCTCCAGTCGGGATCCCCCGGGGTGAGCAGCTCCGGCGTGGCGCGCGCCGCGCGCGGCTCCCCACCCTGCGACGCCACGAACGAACGCGCCGCGAGGGTCGCGATCTGATAGCGCTTCAGGGAAGGATCGTAGTACGGGTAGCGCACCTCGGGGAGCAGAAAGACGCCCGCCGAGTCGGGCATGACGAGATAGCGGAAGGTCTTCATTCCACCGACGTGTCCGCCAGGAGACTCGAGTCGAACGGTGGTCTCTTCCGGATAAGAGCGAAATCCCGCCGGCCAATGCACCACGGGGGGCGGCCACAACGCCACGTTCCCCCCGCCCGACAGCGTCGTGGCGACTTCAAGCGGCTCGCCCACGCGGCCTTCGGGTGGATCCACGGAGACCGCGAGCCGCAGGCTTTCGGCCACGACCCCCTGGTCGCCGGCAGGACGGCCGTCGTCGGGGAGCGGCTGGACGGCGACGACGGCCGAGTCGGTCGAGAGCGAGTAGCGCTCCTCGGAGCTGAAGAAGGAGAAGTTCACGGGGACCGCGTACTCCACGGATCCCGGTGGAATGGTGATCGTCCCGGCCGACAGCGGGAAAAGAATCTGGTGCACCGCATACAGATCCATCGGCTGCCCGTGCACCTGGCGCGACAACACGACGCCGTTCGGCGACGCGGGGGGATAGCTCCACACGTTCTCGGGCGTGAGCAGCGTGAGCAGCGGCGGACGGCGCAGCCGCTCGCGCAAGCTGCGCGGGAACCAGGCGGCGAGCACGACGTCGAGCTGATGGCCGACGATCGCCGGGGCCGCGGGCGCGACGATCGAGAGCGCCACCTGATCCCCGCGGCTCGGCGGCGGCGCGGCGGCGAGCAGCGCGCGTGCGAGGACGCTGAGCGCGCTCGCCGGGAACGATGCCGCGCTGTCTACCACGATCGTGAACGGTGCAGTCGTGGCGACGGCGTCGCCGACATGCACGCGCACCGAGCCGATCGTCAGACGCCCCGGCCGCTCGGCGCGCAGCGTGAGCGCTCGCATCGCCGTGCGCGTCGCCCCCGACGCGCCTTCGAGCGCGACCTCCGCCGCGTCGCGCGTCCCCACGACCGAGAGCCCCGAAAGCGGCGGCAGGTCGAAGCGCGGCGCATCGACGCCCTGCGCCCGCACCTGGATCGTGAGGGTGACTTCCTCCCCCACCGGGACGCGGGCACGATCGACCGCCGCGGTGACGTCGAGCGCCTGGCCCTGCAGCAACGCGAGCAGCGCGCAGCAGACGCCGGTCACCAGTCCTTCACTCCCGGCTCGGCGGCGCGCCGCGCGCGTCCCATCCGCTCGCGCCGCGTCTTCAATTCCTCCTGCCCGATCGAGCGCAGGATTTCATCCGCCTGCGCCTCCGTCATCCCCTGCGGTGTCGGCGGCGGTGGCTTGGTCTGCTGCTGCTCGTTCTGATTCTGGTTCTGCGGCTGGTTCTGGTTCTGTCCGCCCCCGCCCTGGCGCCGCCGCCGCTGCGCCAGCTCGAGGTTCCACTTGGCGGCCGCGTCGAGCGGCCGCAGCAACAGCGCTTCACGATAGGCACGCTCCGCTTCGCCGAGGTGGGCGTCGCGATGGATGCTGTCCATGTCGGCAGCACGCAGCGCCAGCAACCCTTCGTTGTACAGCGCCCGGAACCGGATGTCGGGATCGAGCGAGGTGGCGGCACGCGCCAGTGCGCTGCGCGCGGTTGAGAAATCACGCGCCGCCATCGCCGCGGTTCCGGCGTTGAACCAGGCGGTGTCGCCGTTCTTGGCATTGACCTCCGCCAGGTAGAAATTGCTCGCCTGAACCGAGTCGCCGAGGTCCCAATACAGCTCGGCAAGGCTGCGCTTCCGCGCGGGCACGGGCGTCCCCTGCGCCCGGACCTCGCGGCCGGCGGCGAGGCCGATCGCCAGGAGCACCGCCAGGAGGGCGGCGGTGCGCCGCGACAGCGCCTGCAGCAACAGAATCCCGAACGCCAGGAGCAGTGGGATCCACCCGCGCGGCATCCCCTGCTGAGTGTTGGTCTCGGTGGACGGATTGCGTTTGTACGAGGCGACGAGGTCGCGCACGGCGCCGGCCTGATCCGGGAGATCGGCGGCCACGATCGTTCCCAGCGCCGCATCGGCGGTCGCCCCCAGCACGTCGTCCATGCGCCGCGTCTCGATCACCTGCCCGTCGTCGTCGGACTGATAGCCCTGGAGGGCGCCCTGATCGTCCCGCAGCGGGATGCGCACGGGATCGCGGCCGCCTTCCGACACGAGGATCAGATGCACGCCCTGGTCGCGCAGCTGGTGGGCGAGACGCAGCACCGTGGACATCGAATCGTGCGCCTCGCCGTCGGTAAACACGACCAGTACGCGGTCGGCGGCACCCGGCTCGGCGGCGAGCAGCTCACCGCCCATGGCGAGCCCCGGCGCGAGCGACGTGCCGCCCTCGGAGGCGACCTCGGGATCGAGCGCGTCGAGGTACAGCATGAGCGCGGAGCCGTCGACGGAGAGGGGCGACAGGATGTAGCTCGCCCCGGCGAACGCGACGAGGCCGAGCCGGTCGCCGTCCAGGTCCTGGGCGAGACGGCGGGCTTCACGCAACGCGCGCGCCAGACGACTCGATCCCCCGCCCGCATCCTCCGCCAGCATCGAGCGCGAGATGTCCATCACGATGACGAGATTGAGACCGCGGGTTTCGGTCTCGATCTGCTCGTTTCCCCAGCGCGGCCCGGCCAGCGCCACGACGCCGAGAAATGCCGCGAGCGTGACGCCCGTCGGCCCGAAGCGGCCCGCGGCGCGCGCCTGGCGCGCCGTTTCCAGGGACCAGCGGGCCGCACGCCGCAGCCGCTCGCGCCGCACCCACGTGGCGCCGATCCACGCCAGGAACGCGATCACCGGCGCGAGGGCGAGGACGAGCGGCGCGTCGAACGCCATCAGGGCACCCGCACCACGATCGTCGCCGACAACACCAGCTCGATCGCCAGCGCCAGCAGGCCCAATCCCAGCGGCACGCGGATCGCTTCGTCGAAGCGCCGGTAGATCACCTCCTGCACCGTCGTCTTCTCGAGCCGGTTGATCTCACTGAAGATGTGACGCAGCGACTCCGTGTCGGTGGCGCGGAAATAGCGGCCTCCCGTCGACGTCGCGATTTCGGTCATCAATCCTTCGTCGATCTCGACCGGCATCATCTGATAGCGCAACCCCTGCCCGCTCTGCCCCGTCGGGACGGGCGCCTCGCCCTGCGTCCCCACGCCGATCGTATAGATGCGGATCCCGAACGCCCCCGCCGCGCGGGCGGCGGTGCGCGGATCGACGGTGCCGCGGTTGTTCACGCCGTCGGTGAGCAGGATGATGACGCGGCTCTTTCCCGGCGCGCGCCGCAACCGGTTCGCCGCGGTCGCGATCCCGGTGCCGATGGCCGTGCCGTCCTCCAGCTCGCCGATGTGCAGGTCCTGCAGCGCCGCTTCCAGCACCGCGTGATCGTTAGTCACCGGCACCTGCGTCAGCGCCTGGCCGGCGAAGGCGACGAGCCCGATGCGGTCGGAGGGCCGGTTGCGCACGAAATCGATCGCGGTCTGCTTCGCCACGTCCAGCCGGTTCGCGGGCGTGAAGTCCTCTGCCAGCATGCTGCTCGAGAGATCGACGGCGAGGACGATCGAGATTCCCTCGCTGCGCACCTCGGCGCGCGCTGCCCCCACGCGCGGACCCGCGGCGGCGATGATCCACGCGACGAAGCAGGTGCTGCGCAGAATGACCGGCAGGTGCACGATCCAGCGGCGCTGCGGGACGCCCGCGGCGGGCCGGGAATCCGAGACCGGCGTCCCCGCAAGCCGCAAGAGCCGCCGCTGCCGCAGCCACAGCCACAGCGGCACGAGGAGGAGCAGTGGCAAGAGCCAGGGTCGCGCGAAGCTCACGGTTTCGTCCCCACCGGCTTCGGCTCCGGCGGCTTGAGCTCACTCGCCAGCATGCGCGCGCGCTGGGCGAGGGTCGCGACGTCGACGCCGGCGCGGCTGCCGAACGCGACGGCGTCGAGCGCGCCCAGCACGATTTCCAGCTGCGTGAACTGCGGGGCCGGACGGTGTTTTTTTGCGACGGCGAGACACTCGGCCGTCGACAGTCCGCCATGGGCATCAGGCATCAGGCGGGCGAGCACGGTGCGCAGCATTCCAGCGGCGCGCGCGGCCACCGCCTTCGGCTCGCCCATCTGCAGCCAGCGCTCGTCCGAGATCGCGGCACCGGGGCGCGACGCGGGCGGCGCGGGTGGCGCGCGCGCCGGCCGACGGCGCCACCAGATCGCGGCGGCGAGCGACGACCCGGCGAGGAGCAGCGCCACCAACAAAGGAAAGAAGGCCCGCGGCTCGGCACGAATCGGCGTCAAGGCGGGCTGCGGCTGGGGCGCGTGTACCGAATCGGGAATGACGCTGGCGACGGTGAACGTCGCCGTGCCGCCGGGAACCGAATCCGCTTCGCCACGCGCGCCGAGCCGCCACACCGGCGGCACCGCCACGTGCTGCGGTCCCGGCGCCCATGCCACCACGGTGTAGCGCACCACCCAGTCGGAGCCGCGCGGCACCACCCGGGCATCCTCGAGCGGCTCCACCTGCTCGCTCGCCTCGAGCCGGCCCGGACGCACCCGCCATCCAGCGGGAAGCGTGAACGCGCGCTCCAGCCGGATCGTGTCGCCGACGGTGGGGAACGATGGGGTGACGGTCCACGCCGCCGGCGGCGACGGCCGTTGCGTCGCCGGTGCCAGGGCGAGAAGCAGCGCGGCGCAACGCATCGCGTCAGCGCTTGAGGCGGCGCGCGCGCGCGTGGAACGCCCGCCGCAGCGCGACGCCGTAGGGGACGTCGGTGCGCAGCGCGACCCGGTCGACGCCCGATTGCTGCAGCTTGCGGCCGCGCTCCGCCACGATGCGCTCGGCGGCAGCCACGAGGCGCGCCCGGGTCGCCGGGTGGCTCGTGTCGAGCAGCAGCCGCTGTCCGGTTTCGGTGTCGCGTGCATCCACCCAGCCGGCGTCGGGGAGTCGGACCTCGCGGGGATCGTCGATCGTGACCGCCACGATGTCGTTGTGCTCCGCCAGGCGAGCGAGCGGGTCTTCCCACCCGTCGGCCCGGAAATCGGAGAGCACAACCACCACGGCGCGGTGGCGCAGCAGCTTCGTGGCGTAGCGCAGCGCCTCGGCGAGGTTGGTGCCGCGGCCGCGCGGGGCGAAGGCCAGCAGGTCGCGGATCACCCGCAGCGCGTGGTGGCGTCCCTTGGCGGGACGGATCACGTACTCCACCTGGTCGGCGAACATCAGGGCCCCGACGCGGTCGCCGTGGCGGGCCGCGGCGAGGGCGAGCACGGCGGCGACCTCGACCGCCATCGCGGCCTTCGAGACCGGGTGGCCGAAGTGCAACGAGCCCGACTGATCGACGATCAGGAGCAGCGTCAACTCGCGCTCTTCGGCAAAGCTCTTCACGTAGGGGTGCGCGAACCGCGCCGAGACGTTCCAGTCGATGGCGCGGAAATCGTCGCCTTCCTGGTACGCCCGGACTTCGGCGAACTCGATGCCCTGCCCCCGGAAGACCGAGCGGTACTCGCCGGTGAACAGGGTGTTGACGAGGAAGTGGGTCCGGAACTCGATCTCCTGGACCTGCTTCAAGACCTCCGGCGGGACGCGGCGGCGGCGCGCCCGGGTGGGCGGCTGATCGCCGCGGCGACGCTCCTGGCCGGGCGGCGGCGCCTGCTTCTTCACGGCACGCGCACCGCCTCGAGGATCTTGGCGATCACGCGATCGGCATCCAGGTCCTCGGCCTCGGCCTCGAAGGTGAGCAGCACGCGATGCCGCAGCACGTCGTAGGCCATCGCCTGCACGTCTTCGGGCACGACGTAGGTGCGGCCGCGCAGGTAGGCGTGCGCGCGGGACGCCTGGGCCAGGTTGATCGACGCGCGGGGGCTCGCGCCGAACGCGATCACCGGCTTCAGGTCGGGGAGCCCGATCGACCCCGGCTCGCGTGTGCCGCGCACCACGTCGACGATGTAGTCGACCACCTTCTGATCCATGAACAGATCGGCGATCGCGCTGCGCGCCGCGAGGATGTCGTCCGCTTCGGCGACGCGGGCCACCTCGATCGGCCGGCCCGACGCCATGCGCGCGACGATTTCCTTCTCGGCATCGCGCGTCGGATACCCGACCCGCACCTTCAGCATGAAGCGGTCGAGCTGTGCTTCGGGCAGCGGATAGGTGCCTTCCTGCTCGATCGGATTCTGCGTCGCCAGCACGAGGAACGGCTCGCCCAGGAAGAAGGTCTCGCCGCCGATCGTCACCTGCTTCTCCTGCATCGCCTCGAGCAGCGCCGACTGCACCTTCGCCGGAGCGCGGTTGATCTCGTCGGCGAGGACGAGGTTGGCGAACAGCGGCCCCTTACGGGGATAGAACTCCTGCGTGCGCTGATCGTAGACCATCGTCCCGATCACGTCCGCGGGCAGCAGGTCGGGGGTGAACTGAATGCGCGAGTACGCGATGCGCAGGCACTCGGCGACGGTGCGCACCGCGAGCGTCTTGGCGAGTCCCGGGACGCCTTCGAGCAGGATGTGGCCGCCGGTGAGCAGCCCGATCAGCAGCCGCTCGACCATGACCTCCTGACCGACGACCCGCTTCGCGACCTCGGTCGAAATCGCGGTCACCAGCGTCGCCTTCTGGGTAGCACCCGAGGTGCGCGTGGTCATTGCAGCGCCGCCTCAGCCGCCCGGCGCACCGCCGGCTCTTTGTCGTGACTATAGAGTTCGAGCAACGCCCGCGCCTCCGTCGAATGGATGTGGCCGATACCCTCGATCGCTGCCGCCCGCAGATGCGCCGTGCGGCGCTTCAGGAAGCTCCCGGGTTCGGCGTATTTGGCGAGCACGCCGAGCGCCTCGGGGGCTGCCAGCCGTCCGATGGCGATCAGCATTCCCGCCAGTACCCCCTCGTCCTCCTCGTGCTCCAGCCGCCGCGCCAGCGCGTCCGACGCGGTGGGATCGCCGCACACCCCGATCACCCGCGCCGCCGCTGCCCGCACCGGCGCACTGAGGTCTCGCAGCGCCGCCACCGCCGGCCGGGCGATCTCCCGGCCCCCGATCTCGGCCAGGGCGTAGAGCGCGGCCTCGCGCACCGCGTCGGCCTGGTGCTTCATCAGTCCCGACAGGAGCGGCACCGCCTCGGGGCTGCCGGTGAGGCCCATGAAATGCGCGGCGGCCGCGACGATCGCCCCGTCGCTGTCGCCCAGCGCTTCTTCCAGCGGCTCCATCGCCCGGTCCGCCGCTGCGCGCATCGCCGCCCGATAGGGCTCGCGCAGCTCCGCCGGCGCCGCGAGATAGGCGCGCAGCGTCGGCCGCACCGACATCGCCGCGAGTGCTCCGACCGCGCCGACGAGAAAGCCGCGCTCCACCGGCGCGATGCGCGCCTCTCCCAGGCGGTAGACCATGCGGTCGACCAGCGACTTCTCGGCCAGCGCCTCACCGACGAGGCCGAGCCGCTCCACCGTCTGTTCGTCCTGCACCCGCGGCAGGGCCCGGTCCAGCCCCGCGATCAGCTCGGCGACGAGGGCGATGTCGCGCAGCTCGAGCACCGCCGGGACCAGCTCGTGCAGCCGCTCGGCGG
Organism: uncultured Gemmatimonadaceae bacterium; assembly: GCA_964641815.1. Taxonomy (GTDB): domain Bacteria; phylum Gemmatimonadota; class Gemmatimonadetes; order Gemmatimonadales; family GWC2-71-9; genus DASTHG01. The sequence goes on from CAZXKN010000042.1 coordinate 17,113, forward strand.
CGGCGCGCAGGCTCTCGGGGCTGTCGGCCGTGAGCAACGAGCCGATCAGCCGGCGCCCCTCCACATCGGGCGGGAGCACGTCGGGGCGGAACGTCGCGACCGAGCGCCGCTGCTCCCCGCCGCCGCCGCGTGGCCACTTGGGCGCCTCCGCCGGCGGCGCGAGGCGATCGGCCAGCGGGGGGTTCAGCTGCGCCACCGAAAGCCGCGACGTCACCGTGCGACGGTTCTGCTGCAGCGTGATGCGTCCGAGCGAGCTGTCGTCGAGGGCGGTGGTGCCGGTCGCGACGCTGTACAGCGCGATCACGTGCTCCGGCGTGACGCCGGGAGTCACCTGGATGCCGCGCACCCCACGCGCGAACAGCAGCGACGACAGCTCGGAGAGCTGCGCATTGCGCGGCAGTACCTGCGTGCCGCGCCAGTGCATGCCCGAGGCCCCGACCTTCCATTCGACCGTGCCCATCGCCGCCATCGCGGGCAGCTGGGCCGCGACGGTGCGCAGTCCCTCCTGCACCGCCGGATGCGTAGGCGGATAGTACCGCACCAGGCGGAACGTCGTCCCGATGGCACCCAGGCACCGCTCCAGAATCGCGAAGTCGGACATTCGCCGCTCAGCGCTTGATGCGCTCGCCCAGGTCTTCGAAGCGGAACACCCAGGTCGCGAACGCCGCGGGATCGACGCCCCGGTCGGGGTCGATGGCGGTCCAGTCAACGTCGCTCCCCGAATCCCGCGGCGCGTTGCGCCGCCGCTGCTCCGCTCGCGCCACCATCTCGCCGGCGCGGCGAATCCACAGCCCGAGCTGCGCCGGGCGCAGATCGACCCAGCCACGGGCGGCCGCCGCCAGCGGATCCCCCGCCTCCGGCGGCACGATCACGCTGGCGCCGCGATACACGCACCCGCCGTCCGGGGTCACGATCGGCAGGCCCACCGAGAGGATCCGCGCCCGGAGACCGGCGTCACGGCGCACCACCTCGTGCGCCTGCTCCGCCAACGCGTGCGGCTCGAATGCCGCGAGCGCGCGTACCGACGGCGCCACGCGTCCGCAGAGGTACGCCTCGTACAGCATCTTCGTGAGCCGCGGCGGCCCCAGCATCTCGTAGGCGACGGAGCGCTCGTGCCGCTCGCGCTCCAGGGCGTCGAGCCGCTCGAGCGCCGCGGCACGCAGCACGCCGGCGCGATACGTCGGCCCCGCGGTGGCGCTGTCGAGTGCGGCGATCACGTCCCGCCCCGTGGGCCGGCCTTCCAGCTCGAGCACGACGTAGTCGGCGACTTCCTCGGGCGTGATGAACTCCATCTGGCCGAGCGCCGTCACCGTCGCGAACTCGTCGCGCGCGAACAGCCCGTTCTCCCCCGTGTTGATAAAGACGCCCTCGAGATGCTTTCCCATGTCGCGCCACACCGGCGTGCCGTCGAACGCCCGCGCGGTGGGGACGGGCTCGGGACAATCCACCAGCGGGATCGGCTTGCCGCGCCGCCACACTTCACCGATGCCGATCTCGCGCCAGGCGATCGTCGCTGTCGGCTTCACCTCGATCGTCGCCGGCGCGTCGGGCGTGCGGCCCATGAGGAAGAGCAGCAGCGTCTGGGCACCCGCGACCGCGGACTTCGTCAACAGCGTGCGGCTGGGACGCTCCTCGGAATGGGTGTAGGGAATGTTGAAGCCCATCCCCCCGGTGCCCGACGTGCCGATCTTGACGTACGCCCGCACCCCGGCACGGCGCAATCCTTCGTGCATCAGCTGCGTATGCCGGATCAGCTGCGGCATCGTGAGGGTGAGCACGTGGCCCTCGACCGCCGCCGCGTCGAGCGTGCCGGCGCGCGCCCGCTCGAGCATCGTGCGGGCGCTCTGAAAAATGTCCTGGTAGGCGAACGCCGTGGCGGTGTTGATGCTGTCGACCACGGCGTCGGGACGGTGCCGCATCAGGACCTGCACCAGGAGGCTGCGGTGCAGCACCGCCTCCGTCAGGTCTCCCAGCAGATCGTCGAGGACCAGGGCGCGATGCGCGGGGTTCGCGAGCACGGCGCCGCGGTCGAGCCGCGCGACCGGCTCCGGCGCGAATACGTTGCCCCATTCGACGTCAATCGTGGCGTCGCGGCGATAGGGCTCGAGCGCCCGGGCGGCGTCGCGCACCTCGTGCTCGTACAGCGACACGAGGACGATGCGGCGCGGTGCTTTCTCGAGCAGGCGGCGCGCCACGGCGTGGCCGACGAGCCCGCTGCCGCCCAGCAGCACGACCGTCGTATCACGCAGCTCCATCGAGCTCCTCGATCTCCGCGACTTCGCGTCGCGTGAGCGGCCGGTGCTTGCCTTCCGCCAGCGTGCCCAGCCGCACCGGGCCGTACTGCGTGCGATGCAGCCATTCGACCTTGAGGCCGATCGCCTCCGCCATGCGGCGCACGATGCGGTTGCGGCCCTCGGCGAGGGTGAGCTCGATCTCGATGCTCTTCCCCGCCGGGCGGACGCGCGCGTGCACGACGCGCACCGGCCGCCCGTCGATGGGGATGGGCCGCGCCAGGGCACGCTCCACCTCCTGCGCGCGCTTGCCGTGGGCCCCGAGCTGGTAGGTACGGGTCACCGCGTAGCGCGGGTGCATGAGGTGGTGGGCGGCGGTCCCGTCCGTCGTGAGCAAGAGCAACCCCGAGGTCATGACGTCCAGCCGACCAACGTACGTGAGGCCGGGCACCGCCGGGAGGAGGTCATACACGGTGGGCCGCCGCGCCGGGTCGCTGCGGCTCACCACGTAGCCGATCGGCTTGTTGAGCGCGAGCCAGGTGACGCGCTCGGGCGTCCGCACCGCGGCGCCGTCGACCGTGATGCGCTGACGCTCGGGGTCGACGCTGCTGCCGATCGTGGCAACGGCGCCATCGACGCGCACGCGGCCGGCGCGGATCAGGTCCTCGGCCTTGCGCCGCGAAGTGACGCCCGCGCGCGCCAGGGCGCGCTGCAGGCGCATCGCCGTCATTCGGGTTCGGCCGGGGCCGGTGGGCGCAGACTCACCGACAGCTCGTCCAGCCGCGGCAGCTCGTCGGTGCTCTTCAACCCCAGGATTTCGAGGAATTGCGGCGTGGTGCCGTACAACAGCGGGCGGCCCAGCCCTTCGCCGCGGCTGGTGATCGTGATCAGCCCGCGCTCGAGCAGCTTGTCGATCACCGCGCCGGAGTCGACGCCGCGGATCTCGTCCACCTCGATACGCGCCACCGGCTGGCGGTAGGCGATGATGGCGAGCGTCTCGAGCGCCGCCGGGGAGAGGCGCCGCGGCCGCAGCGCGAACTGCGCCCGCTCGATCGGCTCGGCGTACTCGGGGCGCGTGAGGAACTGCCACCCTTCGGCGATCTCCACCAGCTCGACGCCGTGGTCGCCGGTTGCGAACGCCGCGCGCAGCTCCTGCAGGGCGGCGTGCAGCGCGGGCTCTCCCGCTTCCGGATCGAGCGTCGCCAGCTCGTCGAGTCCGAGCGGGCGCGACGCGGCGAACAACGCCGCCTCAAGCAGCTTCGCGAGGGGGCTCACGCCGGATCACCATGGGAGCGAACGGTTCGGGCTGTGCGATCTTCAACGTGCCGCGCTTGGCCAGCTCGAGCAGCGCGATGAACGCCGACAGGACCTCGACGACGCCGGACCCCGCGCCGACGATGTCGTGCCAGCCGAACGTCTCGCGCTCGGCCAGGAGCGCGAGGATGCGGGCCGTCGCGCCCTCGACGTCGAGCGGCCGTGGCACCACGCGGTGCAGCGTCGGCTCGGGAATCAGGGCGATGACGCGCTCGGCGGCGGCGAGCAGCTCGTTGAGACCGATCTCGAGCGGGGCCGGCGGCAGCTCGGGCGCCGGCGGCTCGAAGCCGCGGCCGAAGCGCTCGGCACGCCCGGCCGCCGCGTGCCCCAGCCAGTCGACGAGCTCGCGGATCTGCTGGTACTCGAGCAGCCGCCGCACCAGCTCGGAGCGTGGATCCTCCCACTCGTCGTCGCCGAGGCGGCGCGGCAGCAGCATCTGCGCCTTGATGCGCAGCAGGCGCGCCGCCATTTCGAGATAGTCCGCGGCCTGATTCAACCCGAGGTCGTTGATCGCCGCCAGGAACTGATCGGCGATGCGGGCGATCGGCAGATCGGTGATGTCGACTTCGTCTTCGCGAATCAGATGCAGCAGCAGGTCGAGCGGGCCGGAAAACTGCTCCAGCTCGACGGAGAACCCGCCGCCAGCGCTCGAGCCCGAGGTCACCGGTGGAGGCAATGTCATAGCCCGAGCACTCCGTGGAGCTCGAGTGGCCCGACGATCTGCATCCCGATGCCCATGAGCCGAGCGGCCGGCCAGAGGAACACGCCGAGCACGCCGGGCGCGAGATAGCTCAACGCGATGATCGGCAAGAACCCGAACCGGTAGAACTGGCGGTATCGCAGTCCCAGATTAGGCGGAAGCAGGTGGTAGAACACGTGGCTCCCGTCGAGTGGCGGGATGGGGATCAAGTTGAAGAACGCCAGCATCAAGTTCACCCACATCCCGACCTTGGCCATACTCTGCAGGATCGCGGCCGTGGACCCGAGTCCCGGCACGGCATTTCCGATTGCGCCCAGAGCGGCGAAGGCCGCCGAAAACAGCACGAACAGCGCCAGATTGGTTGCGATGCCCGCGAGAGAGACGATGATGTCTCCTCGGACGTAGTGCCGGTAGTTGCGGGGATTGACGGGCACCGGTTTGGCCGCGCCGAACACGAACGACCCATGCGATCGCCACCAGAGAAACGCCGGCAGCAGGATCGTCATGAACGGGTCGATGTGCTTCAGGGGGTTCATCGTCAGCCGTCCGAGCGCGTAGGCGGTGTCGTCGCCCTGGCGGTAGGCGGCTTCGGCGTGCGCGTATTCGTGGGCCACCATCGAAAACAGCAGCACCGGGGCCCAGATGAGAAACTCGATCGAGATGGGGCGCTCGGAGCGTTGCGGTTGGTCCAAGATAGCCGGGGACCAGAGCCGCGGTCAACGGCGTAGCGCCTTGACCCCTCTCGACTTACCCTCTAACTTGCGCGCCTCAATCGGAGATCAGACACGTGCCGAGAATCAAGTCCGCGAAGAAAGCGATGCGCCAGGCGCGGCGCCGCACCGTCACCAACCGGGGCCAGCGCTCCGCCCTGCGTACGGCGTTGAAGCGCGTCCGTGGAGCCGCCAACAAGCAGGACGCGACGCAGGCGTACACCGCCGCGGTGCAGCTGCTCGACCGGGCGGCGCGGAAGGGGCTCATCCATAAGAACAATGCTGCGAGGCACAAGTCTCGACTGGCGAAATACGTAAGGACCAAAGCGTAAGGTGAGACGACGTAAGGAAACGGCGTAAGTACGTAAGGGCGCGGGGTCAACCGATCCGCGCCCTACGTTTTTTCCATACGTCTTCTCACCTTACGTCTCTTCCATACGCCTTTCGATTACAACGCCGCTAATTCAGCTCCACAACTCTCACAGTACCACTCTGTCGGCAGATTCATCGTGCCGCATTCGCGGCACTTCAGCGTCCGCACCGGCTCGGGGTCGTCGTTGTTCGCGGGCGTGGCGGCGACGGAGCTGGGCGACGGCACCGGGCTCGTGGGCGTCGACGCGGGACGCGACGGCGTCGGCGCCGGCTCGACGGGCTGGAACTGCGCCCCGCTGCGCCGAATCGTCGGCGCCGGGCCCGGGCTGCCGATGCCGCGCTTGTCGTCGTCGGTCACCGACTTGAGAAACGCCAGTTCGTCGATCATCGCCGGCTTCTCGGGCGCCTTGGCCGCGTCGTTCTTCTGGCCGTCCCGCGCGGGTACCGCCGGCGCGGCGGGCGCCTGCGGTCGCGGCGGCGAGCCGACGCGGGGCAACGCCGTGCCGGTGTTCGATCCGGCGGCGACGGCAGGCGGTGTCGTCGGGGGCGGCGGCGCGGGTGCGGCGGCAGGGGCAGCGGTTGCCGGCCGCATCTTCACCAGGCGCTCAAGCTCCTCGAGCTGCGCGATGTCCTCTTCGACCGCTCCCAACTCCTCGCGCACCGACACCAGCTCGGCGAGCGACTCCTTATGCACCTGCGTCCACTGCGACTCGTCGTACTCGCCGACGGCGTGGCGCAGCTCGGCTTCGGCGAGCCGCTCGGCGGCGGCCATTTCCTTTGCCTGGAGATCGCGACGCACTTCGCGGCGCTGCGCCGCCATGAGACGCGCGGCTTCGGCGTGGACCTTCAGCTCCTCGGTGACGGCGTTGAGCCGGGCCTCGTAGTCCGACCGCACGCGGCTGCGCACCGACGACGGCGCGGCTCCGCCCGCCGCGTCGATCCGCGCGATCCACGCCTCGTACTGCCGCCGCTCCTCCAGCAGGCGCTGAATCGCAGCTGTGCTCTTGTTCGGTGCTTTGGCCATCGGACTCCAGGTACCACGCCGGACATCGGCGAACTCACAAAATAAGCGCCGAGACCCGAAAAGATGCTAATTTCGTGCCTGCCAGCGTTTTGCCCCTTGTCCCGGGCGACGCGTACCCCGAAACGGGCTGAACCGCTCAGGCTTCCACTGACAACTGGCCTTAAGTGTAACTCATTGTGCGGGTTGGACTCCAGTGGTCAAGCCCGCGGAGCCAGCTCGTGCACGACCCGGCCCGCGACCAGCGTCACAGCGGCCCGGCCGGCCAGTGCTCTCCCCGTGAACGGCGTGTTGCGGCTCTTCGAGTAGAAGCCCGCGGCCCCAACTACCCAGGGCGTGCGGACGTCGAGGACGCAGACGTCGCCCGGACTCCCCGGAGCGAGCGTCCCGCCCGGCAGATGGAACAGGCGGGCCGGCGTCGTGCTCATGCGCGCGATCAATTCAGGGAGCGTCAGTGCCCCGTTCTGAACCAGCTCGGTGTGCAGGACGGCGAACGCCGTCTCCAAACCGATGATGCCGAATGGCGCATCGTCGAACGCGGCTTCCTTTTCGTCGTAGGCGTGCGGCGCGTGGTCGGAGGCGACGCAATCGATCACGCCTTCCTGGAGCGCGCCGCGCAGCGCGTCTACGTCGGCCCGCTCGCGCAGCGGCGGATTCATCTTGGCGTGTGTGTCGTAGCGCTCGCACGCGGCTTCGGTCAGCGTCACATAGTGCGGCGTGACCTCCGCCGTCACCCGCAGGCCGCGCTGTTTCGCCAGGCGGATCAGCTCCACCGATCCACGCGTCGACATGTG
>CAZXKN010000043.1:0-20096 GCA_964641815.1 uncultured Gemmatimonadaceae bacterium
CTCGACACCTCGTTCGTCGCGTCGACGGCGGGCATTCCGCTCCCGGCGTACTCGATCACGTTCGACGATCCGGAGATGAGCGAGTGGCCGTACATCCAGTCGGTCGCCGCCCATGCCGGCCTCACGAGCCACACTGTCACCCTGACCCCCGCCATGGTGTGGGATCGCGTCGACGCCGTCGTGCGGGCCCAGGGACAGCCGCTGCTCGGCCAGGAGCTGATTGCCCAGTACACCGCGTACGCGCTGGCGCGCACTGGCGGATCGATCGTCGTGCTGGAGGGCAACGGCGCCGACGAGCTGCTCGCGGGAATGCCCGGGTACGCGAGCGCGTATCTGCGCGATCTCCTGTACGCCGGGCAGGCTCTTGAGCTGGTGCGCGAGGCACGGGCCACCGCGCGGCGCACCCACTCCTCGATTCCCCGAGTCCTCGGCGCGTCTCTCGCTCGCCGTCCGCGCTGGCTGCGCCGGGAGCGCTCCTATCCGTGGCTCGAGCCCGCGCCCGGGACGCCCGAGCCGCTGGAGGAGAGTGACGATCCCTCGCGCCTGAACCAGTACCTCTTCACGCTCGTGCGCCACACCAATTTGCCGGCGGTGCTGCTTTCGCAGGACCGCAGCGCGATGGCCCACGGTGTCGAATCGCGGGTGCCGTTTCTCGATCATCGCGTGGTCGAGTACTGCTTTCGTCTCCCCGCTTCGTACAAGGTCCATCGCGGCGTGCGCAAGCGCATTCTGTACGACGCGGCGCGCGGCGTCGTGCCGGACCTCGTGCTGCGACGCACCGACAAGAAGACGTTCATCTCCAAGGACCGCTGGATGCCGCTGCGACGCGACTACGGTCCCGCCCTCGCCGACATGGCGCGCAGCAAATCGCTCGTCGAATCGCCGGGGGTGCGCCGCCCTGCGGTGGCGCCGTTCGTGGACGATTATCTCGCCGGCCGGCACGACGACGGAATGGCGGTGTGGCGTCTCTACACCGCCTGGCGCTGGCACGAAGCCTTCCACCCCGCCTGAGCGGTGCTGCGGGTCGCCTTTTTCGGTACGGACGGGGAATTCTCCTGTCGCTCGCTCGAGGCGATCGCGACCCGACATGCCGTGGTTGCGATCGTCGCGCCAGCGGCGCCGCGCCGCCGGCGGGTGCCCGCCCTGATGCGCGCGATCCTGGGCCGGCCGGCGTTCTCGCTTTCCCGGCTGGCCCACGCGCATGACGCGTTGCTGCAGCGCGTGTCCTCCGGAGGCGACGGAGCGGCACGGGCAGCCGTCGTCGAGACTCGCGCCGACGTGATCTGCATCGCGGGGTATCCCTGGCTCCTGCCCGCGGATCTGTTCCGGCGGCCGTCGCTCGGCGCGATCAATCTCCACGGGTCGCTGTTGCCACGGCATCGCGGCATGCTGCCGTTGTTCTGGATTTACTACCACGACGACCGCGACACCGGAGTCACCGTGCACCGCGTGAGCGATCAGGCGGACGCCGGCGCGATCCTGGGGCAGGACACCTACCCATTGCCTCGGGCGCTGCCGGTGGATCGGCTCAATTCGCTCAACGCGGCACGGGGCGGAGCGCTGCTGGCCGCTACCCTGGACGCACTCGAGCGAGGAGGAGTCGAGGACCGTCCTCAGGATGAGCGGTTTGCCACGGCGGCGCCCCGCATCGTGCCAGGCACTCGGATGGTGGACTTCGCTCATTGGGGGGCGGAACGAGTCTGGCACTTTCTCGCTGGGCTTTATCCGCGCTTCCGCGAGCCTCTCGCCAATGGCGTGTCCTATCGAGGAGTGCGGGGCTTTCAGCTGATGCCTCACGACCGCGCAAGCGGGCACGTGGAAAGAGCATCGCGCGGCTGGTCGCTGTTCTGTCGCGACGGGATCGTCGAGTTATGGTAACCGACGTCGTCGCACTGGTGTGCTTCGCCGGCTTCGTCATCGGCGCACTGGTGCTGTGTGGCCGCCGTCCCCGCGGCCTGGCGACCTGGCAGCGCAAGACGCGGGTGAGTCTGTTCCTCGTCTACACCCTCGGCGCGAGCTTCGGGGCGGGTCTCGCCCAACACGACATCTGGCCCTTCGTCGCCTGGCCGCTCGTCGCGGCTCGGCTCCCCGCCACAGTCACCGAGCCGCGCGTGGTAGCGGTCGACGCCCGGGGCGCGGAGTACGACATCGACTACCGCGCCTGGTGGCCGCTGAGCTTCGACGAGCTGACCGGGTGGCTGAATCAGGACTTCCTGACGCTGCCGCCGGAGACGCAGGATCGGGTCGCCCGTTTCCTCGTGGCCAAAGCCGACTCCGCGCGCCGCGCGGCGCGGCGCGGCGCAGCTGTCGGGCATTACGGGCGGTTTCTGGGGCCCTTCGCAGCGCCGCTCTTTCTGCTGCACCCCAGAATCTGGTCCGATTCAACCGACGTGCCGAGCGAGCCGTTCGTGGGGCTGCGGTTCTACCAGGAATCGTGGAACCTCGAGACGCACGCCGCAGGAAGCTCGGCGGTGCGGCGCCGCCTGGTCTACCGGCTGCCAGCCGCGCCATGAGATTGCACCGCCACATCATCTGGGAGTGGTGGGACCGCTTCTGGTTCGCGCCCGGCTCGGCGCGTAACCTCGCAGCGGCGCGCATCGTCATCGCAGTGCACGCGCTCTGGATTGTCCTGTCGCGCGACTACGCAGGGATTGCGGGGCTCCCGGCAGATCTCTGGTCCGGCGTGACGACGCTCGATCGGGTGCGCTACGCCATTGTGCCCGGGCACCCGATGATGGAGCGCGCACTGACCGTCGTCGCGGTCGTCGCCCTGCTTGCAGTCGCTCTCGGGATCGCCACACGCGTCAGCTGCCTCGTGGCGGCACTGCTGCTGTATCATCTGGCGCCATTCGAGACCATCCTCTGGACGACGAGCCCCTACGAGCGCGGGCTCGAGATCTCCACGCTCGCGCTCGTCGTGCTATCGATCGCTCCCTGCGCTGATGTCTGGAGCGTGCCGGCGCGTTACGGGAAACAGCGGGATGAATCCTGGGAATACAACTGGCCGCTCCTGCTCATCCAGTTGTTCGTCGCGCAGGTCTATCTCTTTTCCGGGTGGTCGAAACTGTTTCGCGTGGGCTGGAGCTGGGTTTCGGCGGAAAACTTGCGGCACTGGCTGCTGCTGTTCAATCAGGAAGATCAGATTGCGGTGTTTCGCGGCGTCGGGACCTGGCTCGCAGGCCATCCCGCCCTGTGCCTGCTGGTTGCGATCGGGTCGCTGACGCTCGACCTGACGTTCATCGTCGTGTTGGTCTGGAAGCGCGCGCGCAAGATTTACGTCCCGCTCGCCGTGGCTTTCCATATAGGGATCTTGTTCAGCATGAATATCGCGTTTCTCAACCTGCCGCAGCTGTTCGTCTTCCTCGACTGGGACTGGTTGACGGAGCGTCTGCGCGGCAATCGTCCGGCACGAATCCCCGAAACGGCGGGCGTTTCTCGCTAATCGATCGCGACGCCGAAGCGTCGCGCCCAGGCCGCCAGGCCGACGAGCCGCCACAACAGAAAGCTCTCGCGCTCCGATGGCTGTTTGCCTTCCCGTAACGCGCCAACCGATGCGGCGATCGCGGCTCGATTGATCGGCGGGAGCGCTAATACCTCATCAAGCAGGTCGCGGACATCGGGAATCGCCGGAAGCCAGGTGCGCACGGGCACCGCGAACCCGATCTTGTCGCGCCGGTCGAGAATCGCGTCGGGGACGATGCCGCGCATCGCTTCGCGAAACACCCGCTTGCTGGTGCCGTCGAGGCCGACGAGATACTCGGGCGGCAACGCCAGGACGAACTCGGCGAGCGCGGGGGTGAGGAAGGGCAGCCGGCTTTCGACTGAGTACGCCATCGCATTGCGATCTTCGTAGCGCAGCAGGGCGGGGAGACTGAGCGCGGTGACCGCCCGCCACAACTCCCATCGCAGGCGCCCGTCACCCGATGCGGAGCCGGAGTCGGACCTCATGGGGACGATGCCGTTGCGCCGACACCATGTCGCGTCGATCCAGGGATGCTCGTAGCGGCCTAGCAGGCGCCGGGCTGCGGCGGCGAGTGGGCGGGGAATGGCGCGCGCCAACGCCAGCAATGCGAGACGTCGTGGAGACGGGTCGTTCGGCGCTCGCGCGCGGGCGAGCTGCCTGAGGAACCTCAGAGCTTCCATCCAGCGGCCCCGCTCGATCAGCGACGCCAGGCGGATCACCCAGGCACTGCGGTAGCCCGCCAGCAGCTCGTCGGCGCCCTGGCCGTCGAGCACGACTTTGATTCCGGCAGCGCCGACCTCCCGGAAGACGCGGTTCTGTGCATAAATCGCGATGCTGCCGAACGGCTCGTTCTGCGTTTCCACGAGCCGTGCCGCGTCGCCCGACCACTCATCCGGGGTGAGGTGCACTTTGTGCGGGATCGCGCCGGCCGCGCGATTCACGATGTCGATCCACCGCTCTTCGCTGACCGCGCTCTGCCCACCGATGTAGCTGAACGTGTGGAGATCGAGGTCTGATCCCATGACGTGGCGCATCGCCATCACGATCGCCGACGAGTCGATTCCTCCAGACAAGAGCGCTCCCACCGGCACGTCGCTGCGGCAATGCCGCGCGATGTTGTCGAGGAACAGGTCGCGCACGTGCTCGGCCGCATCGGCGAACGAGATATCGATGGTCCGTTCTGGATCGAGCTTCCAGTACTGCACCGCAGCGACGGCATCTGGCTGAATGAGGTCGATCGCGGCGTAATGGGCAGCCGGGAGCGCATGAACGTCGGCGAACATCGTTGCGCCCCCGTGATCGGTGATGCCAAGGTCGAGGTACTCGTAGAGGCGCTGCACATTGGGTTTGATCGGCATGCCCAGCAACGGAAGGAGTGGAGGAATCTCCGACGCAAATGCCAGCAAGCCGTCGCGCGCGACGTAGTACAGGGGTTTCATGCCGAACGGGTCGCGTGCGAGCGTGAGGGTCCGGGCTGTGCGATCGAGTATGGCGCAGGCGAACATCCCAGTGCAGCGACGCCAGCAGTCGTTGCCCCACTGTGCGAACGCACCGAGCAGCACCTCGGTGTCCGAGCGGGACGTGAACCGGTGCCCCAAGGCCTCCAGCTCCCGCCGCAGGTCGCCGTCATTGTAGATCTCGCCATTGAAAACAATGGCATAGCGGCCGTCGAGCGACTGCAGCGGCTGGTGCCCCTTGGGGGTGAGGTCGATGATCGCGAGGCGGCGCGCGCCGAGGGCCAGGGGTGTGGCGTCCTCGTCCGGCGCAAACGTAGTGATCCCGGCGTCGTCGGGCCCGCGGTGGCCGAGGGCGTCGAGCAGGCGTTGGGTGTCGCGTTCGAGGACCGCAGTCGGTCCGCGGCGTGCAATTCCGGCGATGCCGCACATAGGCCGGTAATAGTATCATTGCGTCCATGCCTGCCCGTCCGCCCGCCGCGCCGCTGTCGCCGGTGCCCTCCGGCACCGGTTGGATCGACGAGCTCACCGACGAGCAATGCATGGAGATCTTCTGGCTCTACGTGGAGCCGCCCGAGCCGTTTCTCGAGCGCTACCCCTCGGCGCTGCTCGGCGAGGCGATGCGGTACGCGCTCAAGGCCGTCGCGCGTAAGTTCGCACCGCCCGGCAACACTTCGATACCGTAATCCGCGACAGCGGAGCGCATCCTATGAGGTGCTCGCCCGCGTCCGCTCGGCCGCCGTGCTCGGCATCGATGCCTACCTGGTCGACGTCGAGACCGACATCGCCAACGGTCTCCCCACGTTCGCCACCGTCGGGCTCCCGCACGGAGCGGTGAAGGAAGGCCGCGAGCGGGTCTACTCGGCGATCGCCAACACCGGCTACACCTTCCCGCTCAAGCGCATCACCGTGAACCTCGCACCCGCAGATGTGCGGAAAGAGGGTTCGGCGTTCGATCTGCCGATCGCCGTGGGGATCCTCGCCGCCACCGAGCAAATCGGCGCCGAGCGGTTGGGGACAGTCGTCGTCCTGGGGGAGCTGGGCCTCGAAGGCGCGATCCGGCCGGTACGCGGCGCGCTCCCCGTGGCACTGGCGGCGCGCGCGGCGGGCGTCGACGCGCTCGTCCTCCCGAAGGAGAATCTGGGCGAAGCGGGCGTCGTGTCGGGGCTCAAGGTGCTGGGTGCGAGCGGCCTCGCCGAGCTGGCCGACTTCCTCGACGGGAAGCTCGAGCTCCCCGCCGCGGACGTGGATCTCTCGAGCCTCTTTGCCGAGCGTGCGCGGGACGAGGTCGACTTCGCCGAAGTCAAAGGCCAGCCGCATGCCAAGCGCGCGCTCGAAGTCGCGGCGGCGGGATCGCACAATCTCCTGATGGTCGGGCCACCGGGAAGCGGAAAAACGATGCTGGCCCGCCGCCTTCCCACGATCCTGCCGCGCATGAGCCTCGAGGAGGCGCTCGAGACGACGAAAATCCACTCCGTAGCCGGCGTCCTGGCGCTGGGCGAATCGCTGGTGGCGCGACGGCCGTTTCGCGCTCCCCACCACACCATCTCGGACGCCGGATTGATCGGCGGCGGATCGTACCCGCGCCCCGGCGAGGTGAGCCTGGCGCACGGCGGCGTGCTGTTTCTCGACGAGCTGCCGGAGTTCCGCAAGAACGTGCTGGAGGTGCTGCGGCAGCCGCTCGAGGACGGGACGGTGACGATTGCCCGAGCGTCGATGAGTTTGACCTACCCCGCACGCTTCATGCTCGCGGCGGCGATGAACCCCTGTCCCTGCGGCTGGTTCGGCGACCCGCAGCACACATGCTCATGCGGATCGAAGGGGGTGCGGCGCTACCTGGCGCGCGTGTCGGGGCCGTTGCTCGACCGCATCGACCTGCACCTCGAGGTGCCGACCGTGGCCTACACGGCGCTGGCGGAGCGTGGAGCGGGGGAGCCGAGCGACGCAATTCGCGAGCGGGTGGACCGGGCCCGCCTGGTGCAGCGGGAGCGGTTCGCGAAGCGGCCCGGGATCTACGCCAACGCGCACATGGCGCCGCGCGACATCCGTAGCTTCTGCCGCGTCTCGGACAGCGCCGATGCGCTGCTACGAACGGCGATCAGTCGCCTCGGGCTGTCGGCGCGCGGCTATCACCGCGTGCTGAAGATCGCGCGCACCGTCGCGGATCTCGACGGCGGGCCGGAGCTCGAGCCGAAACACGTGAGCGAGGCGATTCAGTACCGCAGCCTCGATCGCCGCGGGGTAGGGTAAGCGCCGCTAGCGCTCGGCGAGCTTGCGCCGCGCCCGCTCCCGCAGATCGGCGTCGGGATCGCTCGCGACGATCTTGCGCAGCTTCTCGAGCGACACGGCGTCGCCGCGCTCCGCCATCATCCGGATCAAGCGGTCGCGCAGATCCCGGTCGGCGATCGAATCGTACATCCGGGCGAGCTCCTCGGAGCGGATGCCTGACTCCTCGAGGGCGCGCAAGGCCCGGTCTCGCACATCGGCGTTCTCATCGGCATCGAAGGCGACCCGGCGCAGGAATGCCAGGTTCTCGGCGCCCCCCGCCTCTCCCAGGGATCGCAGCACGCGATCCTTCAGGTCGGTGGCGCCGAGCCGCGCATACACGCGCCGCAGGTACGACATCTGCCCCTGCTCGCCCAAGCCGCGGATCGCGCGGTCACGCACATCGGGCGGCTCGCTCGCATTCTCCGCGATCGCCTCGACCCATTGCAGCGACTCCTGACTGCCTTCCTCAGCCGCCGTGCGCACCACACGGTCCTTGAGATCGGCGTTCGACAGGGTGGGGTAGATCGCGCGCAGCCGATCGACGTCGTGCAGGTCCTCGCCCACGATGCGGATCGCCCGATCGCGCAGCTCGACCGGTTCGTGCTCGTTGCGGGCCACCGCCATGATCCAGTCCGCATTGGTATTCGAGGGAGAATCGCCGAGTTCGCGGATGATCCGCTCTTTCAATGGATTCAGCGTGAGTCGCCCATACAGCTGGCGCAGAAACGCATCGTCCGAGGGGTGGAGCACCACCCGGATCGCGCGCTCCCGCACTTCGGGGACGTCGCTCTCGTCGGTGGCGATCGCCCGCACGCCCTGATCGATCGTGTCGTTCGACTCGCGCGGGGCGACGCGCGTCGCCCATTTGAGCCCCTGCTCACGATTCGCGGTCGGGAGTGAGCGGTCCCGGGCGATGGCGAAGATGCGGCTCGAGATCCGCACGCTGTCGGCGATCGCGGCCGCCAGCAGCGCCCGCGAGGCGGTCTGCTCGTTCGCGGTCCGCGCGACGCCGAGCAACCAGTCGACAGCGTCCGCCGCGCCGACCACGCCAAGGTTGACGTCGGCGCGGGGAGCGGCGCGTCCGCCGACGGCGGGCCAGAGCATCCCGACGCGGTGATCCTGGATGACGAAGCGGAGCTGAACGGGGCCGGTCGTACAGATCGGCATCTGCACCGTCCCGGTACTGGTGATGACGTTGCCCTCATCGCTGTAGATGACGATCTCGCCGCGCTGCTCCGTGTTCCGCAGAATGATGGTATGACCGTCCCCGCAGACGTCGGGGCGGGCGGCGTAGGTGAGGGTGGCCGATCCATCGCGCAGCGCTGCGATTCTGCCGGCGAGACTCTGGGCCGTCGCTTGCCCGCTGAGCAGCGCGGGGAGGACGGCCAGCATCGACACGAGGCGTGGTGACATGCGAAAACCTCCCATTAGGAGGTTAGTCACCGGCGCATGGAAAAGGGTTGCGACTAGCGCAGTGCGATGATCTTCCAGCCCGAGGGGGTGATGCGCAGCGTCGCCTGCCAGCTCACCGGCTGGTGACCGGCCGCGCCGCTCTGGATCTCGGTGTAATCGTAAGCGCCTTCGAGCGTTGCATTGGCCTCGAATGGACCGACGCGATTCAATGCGCTGACGTTGAGCTGCATCGTCATATTGCTGGCCTTGAGGAACAGGTCGCCCCATTCCTGGGCTTGCTGCTCCGTGATGCGGGGATACACGACCCGGATCCGCGCCAGGCTCTTGTTGCTGAACGCGTCGGCGAATTCGGCGGCGACCTGTTGGGCCTCCGTCTGGAGCCCGCCGCGCTCGCCGCCGCCACGACGGAATCCGCCGCCATCGGTGCGCCGCGGCGCGTTCGCGGCTGCGGTCCCGGCGGCGGTCCACTCCGACACCGCAGTCGCCAGCTTTGCTCTCGCCTCACTGTAGTGTCCCGATTGTGCCAGCACGTCGGCGGCGCTCGCGTCGACGTCCCCCCCGGCGAGGGAGTCCTTCGTCGCTCCTGCGCTCACCGCACGCAGGCGCACGGCGAGCGCCTGGGCCTCGGCGATCTTGAACGTCTGCGACTCGGCGCGGGACGTCCCGCCGGGCGCGGGGTTCGACGCGGCAGGCGCGGGGTGCGTTGTCGTTCCGGCGGGCTTCGTCGTGTCGGTATGCGCGGCAGAAGGAGCCGGCGTCGCCATCCGCACCGTCTCGGGTTCGGCGACGCGCACCGTTTCGACCGCCGCCAGCGGAGGCGAGGCCGACGGCGCGGCCTTCGGGCTGCGGCCGAGGATCCACCACGCCGCTCCGGCGGCGAGCAACACGACTGGAGCGATGTACACCAGCGCCGAGCGCCGCTTGGCCGCCGGCGGCGCTGGTGCGCGCGATCCAGCGGGAACGGACGTTCCGGTGCGGGTTGCCGGACGGCGCTCCTTGGGCGTCGCCGTACGCGTGGCGGGGGGCGGGGAGAGCTTGTTGGCGGGGACGGGGCTCATCGGCGTGCGGATCGTTTCCGCCGGGCTCTGCGAGCGCCCGCCGGCGAGCTCCACGAGCTGTGCGCGGATCGGATCGTCGTGCGCGATCGGCGCGCCCCCCAGCGCGCCGACGGCCGTCTCGATGTCCGGCCACCGTTCCTCCGGCTCCTTGGCGAGCATCCGCATCACCGCATCCGCGACATCCTCCGGGATATCGGGACGGATGTCGGCGATCGACGGCGGCGTCTCGTGAACGTGGGCGAAGAGCAGCCCCACCGTGGTCTCGGCCTGGAAGGGGAGCTGGCCGGCGAGCATCTCGTAGGCGACGACGCCGAGCGAGTACTGATCCGAGGCCCCCGTCAGCTCGGTCTTGGCGGCACACTGCTCGGGGCTCATGTAGCTCGGCGTGCCGATCGTCGCGCCGGTCTGCGTCAACCCTTTGGACTCGGCGACCTTCGCGATGCCGAAGTCGGTGACCACCGACCAGCCATCGGCATCGATCATGATGTTGGCGGGCTTCACGTCGCGATGGACCACGCCGCGGCGGTGAGCGTAGCCGAGCGCCGAGCCCACCTGGTAGAGAATCGCCTGGACCAGCGGGATCGGCATCTGCCCCAGTTGATGGACGATCGATTCGAGCGAGCGCCCCTCGATGAACTTCATCACGAAGTAGACGATTTCGGGACTCTCGCGCACCGCGAAGATGGGGATGATATGCGGATGGCTGAGGGAGGCCGAGGTGCGCGCCTCGCGCTTGAACCGCTCCACCATTCCGGCCGTGCTGAACAGGGCGGGGGACATCACCTTGATCGCCACTTTGCGGTCGAGGGCGAGCTCGTGCGCCAGGAATACCGACGCCATGCCGCCGTGTCCCAGCTCGCCCTTGATCTCGTAGTCCCCCACCGTGGCGCGGCGCAGGGCGTCGATGATCCCGCCCTGCGGGACACCGATCCGCGTCGCGTCGGAGGGCGAAGCGTAGGCCGTGGCGGCCTGTCCCTGTTGTCCCGAGACGTCCGCCCCGCAGTTGGAGCACGCCCGTGCGCCGGCGGTTACCGCCGTGCCGCAGCGCGGGCAGGTGGGGGTCGGTGGAGCGGTCATCGTGCCTCAATATATTCTGCCGATCCATCTGACGAGGACAGACCGTGTTCGTGAAGCGAGCGTCTGGAGACGTTGCAACGCTTCCCCGGGTATGCATGCTACCGCTAAACGCCGCAGTGCGCGCTCTCCTGGGTGTTGCTGTCGCACTCCTGTCCGTGACACACAGCGTCCAGGGCCAGGGGACCGCCCTCACGCCGCATGATCAGCTGGCCCGCGACCTCCTGGCCGAGCTGATCAACATCAACACCACGCACGACCACGGCAGCACTACCCCGGCGGCGCAAGCCATGGGCCGGCGGCTCGTGGCGGCCGGGTTCCCCGATTCGGACGTCGTCATCGTCGGTCCGGCCGAGTCGCGCAACCAGAACCTGGTGGCCCGGTTGCGCGGCACGGGGAAGCGCCGGCCCATCCTGTTACTCGCACATCTCGACGTGGTCGAGGCGCTGCGATCGGACTGGTCGGTCGATCCGTTCACGCTGCTCGAGCGCGACGGCTACTTCTATGGCCGCGGCACGAGCGACATCAAGGATATGGGGGCGCTGTTCGTGGCCGCCCTGATCCGGCTCAAGCAGGAGAAGTTCGTCCCCGATCGCGACATCATCCTCGCGCTCACCGCGGGTGAGGAGTCGGGCGGAGACTACAACGGGGTGCAGTGGCTGCTCGCGAACAGGCGCGCTCTCATCGATGCAGCCTACTGCATCAACGGCGACGCCGGCGACCCGCTGGAGCGCAACCGCATCCCGTTCGCGCGCAACGTCGAGGCGAGCGAGAAGGTCTATCACGATTTTCAGCTGGTCGTCACGAACCCCGGCGGCCACAGCTCCCTGCCCACTCCCGACAACGCCATTTATCGCCTCGCCGCCGCCCTGCAGCGGCTGGGGAGCTACGCCTTCCCGGTCATGCTCAACGACATCACCCGCGCCTATCTCGACCGCGCTGCGGCGACGATGCCGCCGGTGATCGCCGGGGACATGCGTCTCGCGGCCCGGGGCGACAGCGCGGCACAGTCGCGCCTCTCGGGCGTGGGGCCGTTCTTCAACGCGCAGCTGCGCACGACCTGCGTCGCGACGCGGCTCGAGGGCGGCCACGCCAACAACGCCCTGCCGCAGACGGCCCGCGCCGTCGTGAACTGCCGCATGCTCCCGGGGCACGATCCCGATTCGGTGCTCGCCACGTTGCGCCGCGTGGTGGCCGACTCCGCCGTGCGGGTCACGCCGCTCGATACGGCCAGTCCGTCGCCCCCGTCGCCGCTCGTGGCGGAAGTGCTCGACCCGGTCACGCGCATTACGGCTCAGCTCTGGCCCGGAGTCCCCGTCATACCCAACATGGAGACCGGGGCCACCGACGGACTCTTCCTGCGCAACGCCGGCATGCCGGTCTACGGCGTCTCGGGGGTGTTTCTCGATGCCGACGACATTCGCGCGCACGGCAAAGACGAGCGTATCGGGGTGCTCGAGTACTACCGCGGCGGAGAATTCACCTACCGGCTGGTCAAGGCGCTGGGCGGCGGCCGCCTCTAGCGCCGCGCGCCGTCCAGAATCCAGTCGCGGATGAGGGCGTAGAGCGCGGGATTGGTGGTGGCGAGCGGCCCCCCCGCGCCGGGAGGCATCGGATTGGACGCGCTCTTGAGCCGGAACAGCAGGAAGCCGTGGGTCTTCGTGAAGCCGTCGTCCGTCGTGTCGAACGGCGTGACGTAGACCGTCGCCGTGCCGTTGCCGTTCAAGAGATTCTTGTACGTCGCCGAGTCGTTGCGGAAATCGGGGGACGGCCCGGCGGTGTGGCACGCGGCGCAGATTGCCGTGAAGACCTGCGGCTGCACCTGATCGCGCAGCGACCATGCCGCGTGCGCGGTGAACCGCACCGGACTGCCGGACAGCGAGATGCTCGTCGGCGTGGCGGTCAGCGTGTCGGTGCGGCGTGCCGAGTTCATCGTCCAGAAGCCCAGCGTGGCGATCCCGCTCGCGTTGGTGGTCGGCGTCGCACCGCCGATCGTGCCGTTGTTCGCCGCCACGGCGAAGGTGATCCCGACACCCGAGACGCCGTTTCCGAATCCGTCGCGCACGGCGACGGACGGCGCGATGGCGACGTTGGAATCGACCGTCGCGTACTGTCCATTCCCCGCGTTGAGCGCGAGCGTGGCGGGATGGCCGGGGTTCGCGGCGGCGGTGAAGGTGATCGGGGAGCCCACGAGCCCGCCGACGGCGGCCGTCGTGGAATCGGTCCCGCTCACGGTGCCGAGCTTGCGCGTCGCGGAGGAGAATCCATTGGCGTCGGTCTGCGGCGCCGCCGGGGTGATCGAGCCGGTTCCGGCGGGCACCGACCAGGCGACGGTCACGCCCTGCACGCCGTTGCCGTTGCCGTCCGTCACCCGTACGGTGTAGACCGTGCCGAGCGTCGCCGCGACCGTGTCCGATTGTCCGTCACCTGAAATCTTCAGGAGATTGACGGCGTTCCCCGGATTGCCGATGGCGGTGAACTGCAGCGCCGACAGCCCGGAGACCGTCGCGGTGAAGTGATTGGTGCCGGCGCTGGCGCCGAGCGTCCACGACCCCGGGGACGCGGCACCGCTCGAGTCGGTGGTATCCGCCGCCTGTCCAAGGGACCCCCCTCCCGCCGTTACCGCGAACTGCACGATGGTGCCGGGTACCGGGTTGGCAAACGCGTCGATCACCTTCACGGCGGGCGCGATCGGCACGGCCGTGTTGGCGATGGCGCTCTGGCTGTCGCCAGCCTGGCGCACGATCTGGGCCGGCGCGCCGGGGCCGAGCGTCAAGGTGACCTTCACGACGTGGTCGACCGCTTTGGGGGCCTGCAGTGTCACTGTCGCGGAATACGTTCCGAACGCCAGCGCCGTCGTCGCGACGGCGAGCTGCAGCGTGTCGGGCGCCGTGGGCCCAGTGAGCGCCGCTTGCAGCCAGCCGCTGGCTCCTGCGCCGTAGGCGACGCTATCGGTCACCGGGAAGAGGGTACCCCCGCCGCCGTTCGCGATGGCGACGACCTGACCTGCCGGCACGGGACCGTTCGCGATGCCGGAGAAGCCTGCACTATCGACGCTGGTGGCGAACACGGGGGCCGGGGTGACGGTGACGGAGGCAGTCGCCTCTTTGCCGCCGGCGCGCGCGGTAATTGTCGCGGAACCTACGCCGACCGCCTGTACCAGTCCCGACGCGTCCACCGTTGCGACGCCGGGATTGTCCGAGCTCCAGCTCGCGTTCGAGACGACGAAGGTGATGCCTCGGGGGTCGGTCGCTACCGCCACGAGCCGCGTGCCGGGGTCGGTGAGGACCAATGTCAGGGCGGGGGGCGACACCGCGAGCGCCACTTCGCTCGGCCCGATGTCCGTGTCCGGCCCGCAGGCGGCGAGCGCGGCGACTGCCAGCGCCAGGGAAAGGTGTCGAGCCGAGGGCATATCGTGGGTCGTGAATATGACGAGTCGCTAACGCTCGCGCGAGAGCGGACACGTCAGGAGTCGATTGCGACCACACAGGCGGGGGAGTAACATACGGCCCACCGAACGTCTGGAGCGTCCATGCTGCGTCGCGTCGTCCGAGCCGGAGTGCTGTTGCTCGGCTGCCTCCTCCCGGCCGCTGCCCATGCCCAGCAGCTCACCTCGCAGATCGGGCAGTTGTTCACGTTTCCGGCGGGGTGCACGACCTTCATCTGCCTGCAGAACCTCGGGAACGGGCACGGCGATCACTTCAAGCCTGCGGCGGACCGCGACGGCACGGCGTTCATCGCGTTCATCACCCAGTCGATCGGCACCAGCGTCTCGAATACCCCCATCAGCTCCTCGTCGAGCGGCATCACGTTCCGCTTCGAGGGCATCCGGCCGGTGGCGACGTCGACCTCGGGTGGTCCGATCTTCGCCGAACGGGCGCAGACGCTGGGGCGCGGGCGGTGGTTCGCCGGGATGGGGCTCACGCAGATGGATTTCCAGCGGCTGCGCGGCGTCCCGCTCGACCGCATCACCTTCAACTACACGCACGAGGACGCGGACGGGAACGGCCTGGGGAGCCCCAACTTCGAGAACGATCTGATTCGCGTCCAGGTGGCGATGAACGTGTCGCTGATGGTGGCGTCGTTCGGGCTGACGTACGGCATCGTGGATGGCATGGATATCGGCGTGACGGTGCCGTTCGTGCGGACCTCCATGAGTGGGACGAGCGTGGCGCAGATCGTCCCCGCCGATCCGTCGCAGATCTTCCATTACTTCGGCGGGACCGCCACGGACCCCGTGCTCAGCGCGGTGCGTACGGTGCGGGGGTCCTCGGCGGGAATCGGGGATGTCGAAGGACACCTCAAGATCAACGTGGCGCAGGGGGATCACGTCGGCGTCGCCGTCTTCGGGTCGGCGCGGTTCCCGACCGGTGACGAGAACAACCTGCTCGGCTCGGGCGCGTTCTCCGGCAGGGGCCTGGGGGTGCTGTCGGTCCGGCTGGGCCAGCTCGCCACGCATCTGAATCTGGGCTACACGGTGCGCGACGCCGTCACCCAAAACAACTCGGTGAGCGGATCGCTCGGCTATGACTTGCTCGTGGCGCCGACGGTGACGATGGCCTTCGACATGCTCAGCGACTGGCAGATCGGCGCGTCCAATCTGAAGGTGCCGGCGCCGGTCGTGTACACCCAGCCGATCACGCGCACGCTCGACGTCACCAACATCCCGAGCCAGCCCGACAACTTCCTGGGCCTGAGCTTCGGTTTCAAGTTCCGCACGCACCGCGGCATCGAGATCGTCACCAACGCCTTGTTCCCGCTGCGCGACTCGGGGTTACAACCCAACGTCGCGTGGACGGGTGCGCTGCAGTACAACTTCTAGCAGGAAGAGTCGCGCGGCTTCAAGGCGCTACTGGACCGACGTAATGATCCAGGCGGATCCCCGCCTGGTGAGCTCGGCCGTGAAGCGCAGCGGCGTACTCTTACGGCTGCCGCTCCCCTCCTCGACGTAGCTCAGCGTGCCGTTGACCCTCGCCTCCGCCTGATCGCCCGACACCTGGATGTCCGCCGGCGGCAGGTCGGCGCGCACGTCGCGCGCCTTGTCGAACAACGCCTGCCACGCCTGTGCCAGATCCCGCGGCATGTCGGGGAAAACACGGCGCAGGCGGGCCGTGTCCTGCGCTTCGAAGGCGCGGCCGAACGCGGCGAGCACGTCGCGAATCTGCGGTTTCTGATCGACCGGAGCCGGGGGCGGCGTGACCGCCGTATCGCGCTGCACCGGCCGCACCGGGGTGTCGGCGGAACGCTGCGCCACGGCGCGGCGTTGAGCGGCGGCCTCGGCAGCGTTAAAGACCCCCAGCGCGAGCTGGGCACGCGCGAACGCGTCCGTCCGATTTCCTGAGCGCTGCAGCTGTTGCGCCTGAGTGTACAGCTGGTCTCCATAGCTCAGGTCCGCGCTCACGGCGCCGGCCGTCAACGCGCGGTCGCGAGCGGCGAGGGTCGCCTGGAACTCGGTCGCGACCACCCGTTCCGAGCTGTCTCTCGAGGCGGGCGTCCGTTTTGTATCCGAGCCTGTGGGGCGAGTCGGCGTCACGGCCGTCGTCTCGACCGGCGCCGGCGGCGGCGCCGCCGGGTGCGTGACCGGCGAATCGACCATGCCTGCCCGCGGTGACGCCGTCGAGTCCGTACCGGAGGGCGCAGCGGTGCTGTGCCAGGGCTGGAAGACGTAGAGTCCGGCCGCCACCGCAGCGACGGCGAGGCCGCCGCCGATCAGCGCGATCGCTCGGCCGCGGCCACGGGCGGCCACGACCGTGATCGTCGCCGTGGCGCTCGTGTCGGCGCTCGACGCGGTGATCGTGACCGTCCCCGGTGCCAGCGCCGTCACCAGCCCGGTCTCGGAGACGATGGCGACGTCCGGGTTGGTCGAGGCCCAGCTCACCGGCCGGCCGGGGAGGGTCTGGCCCTGACGGGTCTTGGGTGTGGCCCGCAGCTGGACCGCGTCGCCGACGGCGACCGCAACGCGCGCCGGCGTAATCGTGAGCACGGCGATCGACGAGCGCCGCGAGGTCGTCCCGCCGGCTGAGCGCTGCATCGATGGCTGGCTCACCGGCGTGCTGAAGCGCTGCAGCAGTTTCAGGTTCTCGCCCGCTGCGGCGAGCGTCATCATTTGCGTGCGCACCGGGTCGTCGGGCGAGAGCGACACCGATCCCATCGCGCTGGTCGCCGCTTCCATGCTGGGAAAGCGCTGCGCCGGGTCTTTCTCGAGCATCCGCATCACCGTGGACGCGAGGTCCATCGGAACATCGGGGCGGACCTGGATCACGGGGCGCGGCGGTTGATTGAAGTGCGCGTACATCACCGCCATCACCGACTCGGCAGTGAAGGGGAGCTTGCCCGACAGCATCTCATAGGCGACGACGCCGAGCGAGTACTGATCGGTCGCGCCGGAGAGCTCCTGGGCGGCGCATTGCTCGGGGCTCATGTACGACGGCGTCCCCACGGTCGCCCCCGTCACCGTCAGCCCTTGCGTTTCCGAGACCTTCGCGATGCCGAAGTCGGTGACGATCGCCCAGCCGTCGGCGTCCAGCATGATGTTGGCGGGCTTGATGTCGCGGTGAATCACGCCGCGCTTGTGTGCGTAGCCGAGCGCGCCACCGACCTGCATCAGGATGGTCCGGACCATCGGAATCGGCAGCGCACCGACCTCGCGGATGATCGAATCGAGCGGCCGTCCTTCGATGAACTTCATCACGAAGAACAGCAGGTCGCCGCTCTCCTGGACCGAATAGATCGGGATGATGTGCGGGTGCGAGAGCTGCGCCGCGGTGCGGGCCTCGCGCTTGAAGCGCTCGGCCATGCCCTCGCCGGAGAAGAGCTGGGGGGACATGACCTTGATCGCCACTTTGCGGCCCAGCGCGATGTCGTGCGCCAGGAACACGGTGGCCATGCCGCCGCGTCCCAGCTCCGCCATGATCTCGTAGTCGCCGAGCGTCGCCTGTCGCAGCGCGTCGCGCAGCGCGTCGCCGCGCTGCGGCGCGACCGGTACGTTGACGGTGGTGACGCCGCCCTGCGGCGATGAGATGTCCAGCCCGCAGCTGGCGCAGAAATGCGCGCCGGGCGGGATCTTCGCACCGCAGCGACTGCAGGACACGGACGAGTTGGCTGCCACGCTCAAGGGTCCACCGAGGAATCCATAATATGCCCGCTGGCGAATGCGTATGCCAATTCGTAGCTTGGCTGCAACATTGCCGGAGACTTCTTACCCCATGGGGCCATGGCTGGAGCAGAACCTCGGGTTAGGCCCGGCACTGCAACAACGCCTGCTCTCGACCGTCATCATCGTGGCGGGGCTGTGGCTGCTCCAGAGCATCGCGCTGGCCGTGCTGTACCGCCGGGCCAGCGACCCCCGCATCCGCTACCAGTGGCGCAAGACGATCACCTACCTGGCCCTGTTGATCGGTCTGGTCGCGATCGGTCATATCTGGATAGAACGCATCGAGGCCCTCGCGACGTTCCTCGGGCTGCTCACCGCGGGGATCGCGATCGCGCTCAAGGACATCATTGCGAACCTCGCCGGCTGGGCGTTCATCGTGTGGAGCCGTCCCTTCGACGTCGGCGATCGTGTGCAGGTGGGCGCCCACGCGGGCGACGTCATCGACCTGCACCTGTTTCAGTTCACGCTCAACGAAATCGGTAACTGGGTCGACGCCGACCAGAGCACCGGCCGCATTATCAACGTCCCCAACGGCAAAGTATTATCGGAACCCATCGCCAACTACGACAAGGGGTTCCGTTACATCTGGAGTGAGATTCCCGTCACCATCACGTCCGACAGTAACTGGAAGAAAGCCAAACAGGTCCTCGAGGGGATCGCGGTGCGCCACGCCGAGCAGCTCAACGACCAAATCGAAAAGGAGCTGCTCGAGGCGTCGCGCCGCTACCTCATCGCCTATACCAAACTCACGCCCATCGTCTACGTGCGCGTCGGCGACCACGGCATCCGGCTGACGTTGCGCTACCTCATCCGCTCACGCTTCCGGCGCGGCAGCGAGAGCGCCATCTGGCAGGACGTGCTCGACGAATTCGGACGCGAACCGGACCTGCGACTTTCCTTCCCGACGGCTCGCAAGACCCAGGCCGCCGGCTCACCCCACTGACATCAGGGGGCGACCCCCACCTCGTAGTGCGTCACCGTCGGCTCGAGGTAGAGCAGGAACTCGCGGTCCTCGGAATAGTAGTGGGCGCGCTCGGCATCCTCTCCGGCGAACCGCTTAATGGCGTCGTACGATTCCCACAGCGAGATGAAGAGGAACTCTGTTTCCTCGGGGAGATTGCGGCGCAGCACCCACACGCCCTGGTTGCCGGGCGTCGCGCGACAGTCACGCACCCCGGTGCGGTCGAGATAGGCGGCGTAGGCGTCGCCGCGCTCGGGGCGCACAGCGCCACGCCAGAGGCGGGCGATCACGGCTCCAGACTCTCCAGGATCGTGTCCGTGCCCATCACCGTCGCGAACTCGCCGTTCAGGTCCGCGAGCGCGACGTCGTGGAGTAGCTGGGCCGGGAAGAGCCGTCCGTCGGGCCCCGTGTTATCGAACGTCGCGGTCGCGTCGGAAACGACGTACGTGTCGAAGCCGAGGTTCCCGGCCATCCGCACCGTGGTCGAGACGCACAGGTTGGTTTGCATGCCCGTCACCACCAGGGTCTGCTGCCCGGCTGAGCGGAGGTCGGCCTCGAGCGACGTCCCGATGAAGGCGCTGTTCACCGACTTCTGCACCACCGGCTCGCCGGGGCGCGGCCGCACGTCCGCCTTGATCTCGATACCCGGTTGATCGGGCCGCAGCGGCGACTGCGGCTCCCGGGAAACGTGCTGCACGAAGACGACCGGCCGTCCCGTCGCCCGCCAGCGGTCGAGGAGCCGGGCGATGTTCCGCTCCAGCTCCGGATTGTTGCGGTGCAGCGACTCGTTGTAGGCATCGAAGCCCTGCTGGACGTCGACCACGAGGAGAACAGCATCGCGGCTGATGGACATAGTCCCTCGCTCAGGTTGTGGAGGTTCGTGGAGGATGGTGGAGGTTGTGTGAGTTCCTCCACCAACTTCCACTAACTTCCACCAACCTCCACAACTTTTTCAGTTCTCACCCTGTCCCCAATCTCCACCACCGTCCGCACCAACAGATCGAAATCCTCGCGTCGGCTGCGCTGATTCGTATTGGCGACGCGGATCGCGAAACGGCCGTCGAGCACCGTGTGCGAGGGCAGGGCCACGCCGCTCTCCTGCAAGCGCCAGAGGATCTCCTGGTTGAGCGCATTCAGCGCGGTCGCGTCGAGTCCGCGAGCCACGTAGCGGAAACAACAGATGTTGAGCGGCGCCGGGGCCAGCAGCTCGAGCTGGGGATGGGCCTCGACCAGTGAAACGAGGTAGCGGATC
>CAZXKN010000044.1:0-4439 GCA_964641815.1 uncultured Gemmatimonadaceae bacterium
CCGCCGCGAGCTGGGCGGGGGCGGGATGGGGCGCGTGTTCGTGGCCGAGGAGGTGCGTCTCGGTCGCGAGGTCGTCATCAAGGTGCTCTCGCCCGACATGGCCGCATCCGTCAACATCGAGCGGTTCGAGCGCGAGATTCAGCTCGCGGCCCGGCTGCAACATCCCCACATCGTGCCGCTGCTGACGACGGGCGGTTCAGGCTCTCTTCTCTATTACGTCATGCCGTTCATCACGGGTGAGTCGCTGCGGGTGAAACTGGCGCGTGAGGGGGAGCTGCCGGTCGTCGAGACCGTGAAGATCCTGGCCGAGGTCACCGATGCGCTGGCCTACGCGCATCGCAGCGGCGTCGTGCATCGCGACATCAAGCCCGACAATATCCTGCTCGCCGAAGGGCACGCGGTGGTGACCGACTTCGGCGTGGCCAAGGCGGTGAGTGCTTCGAGCGGAAGTGCCACGCTCACCTCGTTGGGCGTCGCGCTCGGCACCCCGGCCTACATGGCCCCGGAGCAGGCGGCGGCCGATCCCAACATGGATCACCGCGCCGACATCTACGCGCTCGGCGCGCTGGCGTACGAGATGCTGACCGGGCGCACACCGTTCACGGCGCCGACGCCCCAGGCGCTGCTGGCGGCGCACATCACGGCTACGCCCGACCCGGTCACGCGGCACCGCCCCGCGGTGCCGGCGCCGCTCAACGCGCTGGTGATGCGCTGCCTCGAGAAGCACGCCGCCGATCGCTGGCAGAGCGCGGCCGAGATCACGGGCCAGCTCACGGCGATGAGCACGCCGAGCGGGGGGATGCCTCCGACGGGGGCCACGCCGGTCGTTTCGAGCGGCACCGAGGAGGCGATCCGCCGCGGGCATCCCGCTCGGGTCGCGGCGCTGTTCGCGGGAGCCGCGGCCGTGGTACTCGGAATCGTCTATCTGCTGCTGCGGATGCTGGGATTGCCGGATTGGGTCTTCGCGGCGACGGTGCTGCTGCTCGCCCTGGGCTTCCCGATCATGCTGCTCACGGGTTTCCACGAGCGCCGCCGCGCCAAGGCCCGGACGACCGGGTGGGTGACGGCGACCCCAGCCGGCCTGCCCGCGCTGTTTACCTGGTCGAAAGCGATCCGCGGCGGCGTGATCGCGTTCGCAGCGCTCGGCGTGGGGACCGTCGCGTGGACGCTCATGCGGGTCCTCGGCATCGGCCCGGTTGGCACGCTCGTCGCGAAGGGCCAGCTGTCCGAACAGGATCGCCTCGTGGTCGCCGACTTCGAGAACCGGACCGCGGATCCCGGTCTGGGGCAGTCGCTCACCGAGGCGTTCCGGATCGATCTGTCGCAGACCCGCATCGTCAACCTCGTGAGCAGCGCCGCGATCGCGGACGCGCTCGGCCGGATGCAGCACAATCCAGCGGAGCCGCTGACCGCCGAGCTGGCCCGCGACGTAGCCGCGCGGGAAGGAGCGAAGGCAGTGGTGGCGGGCGACGTGAGCTCCGTCGGAGCCGGCTTCGCGCTCTCGGCGCGGTTGCTCGCCGCGAGCGACGGCGCGGAGCTGCTGGCGCTGCGCGAGACGGCGGACGACGACCGGGGGCTCGTCGCCGCGACGGACCGGTTATCGCGGCGGCTGCGCGAGCGCATCGGGGAATCGCTCCGTACCATTCGCGCCGGCCAACCGCTGGAGCGCGTCACCACGACATCGCTCCCGGCGCTGCGACTCTACTCCGACGGCGTGCGGGCCTTCAACCGGGGTGACTACGCCAGGGCCGAGTCGACGTTCCAGCAGGCGGTGACCATCGACAGCACCTTCGCCATGGCATGGCGCAAGCTTGGCGTGTCGCGACAGCATCTTGGCACGAGCCGCGATCTGTCCGTCGCGGCGCTGCATCGCGCCTACGTGCTGAGCGACCGTTTGCCGAAAATGGAGCGGCTCCACACGGTTGCGTTTTACCTGTGGACCGTCACCCAGGACCGCGATGGCGCGGAGGCGGCGTATCGCCAGGTGCTCGAGGCCGATCCGTCCGACGACGTGGCGCTCAACAACCTGTCCGAGATCCTGGGCGCCAAGGGCCAATGGGGGACAGCCGATTCATTGATCATCCTCGCCAATCGATTCGGTCCCTCGGGCAACAGTTACACGGTTCAGGTCTTCTACGAGCTTGGGGCCGGCCAGGTCGACCAGGCGCGCCAGTCCCTGGCGCAGTTCGGCAGTGCGTTTCCCGAGAGCTACGATTACGCGGCGACCCGCGCCTGGTTTCCGGCTGGGCTCGGGGCCTATGACAGCGCACAGCGGGCGTGGGTGAATGTCGGGTTGCAGTTCCGGGCGCCGGGGCAGCAGAGTGATATACACTGGGCGCTGGGCTCGCTCGACCAGATCCAGGGCCGGCTCGCAGCAGCCGCACGCGAGTACCAGCAGGTCGTGGCCATCGAGGAACAGCGATCCAATGCTGATGGGGTGCTGTGGGCGAACAGCATGATCGCCCTTGGCTATCCGATGCTGCGCGGCGATTCGGCGGAAGCGCGGCGCCTGATCGATGCCGCGCTGGCGCGTCACCCGCTCGACCAGGTGCCTCCCATCGCGCGACCCTACCCGCCGCTCATCATGGTATACGCGGCTGCCGGGCAATCCGATCAGGCGCGTCGACTCCTGGATGCCTACCGGTCCGTCCGACCCGAGGAGGTCGCCAATCGATGGGGACCGTATCTCGAGGGTTATGTCGCACTTGCCGAGCACAAGTCCGATGAGGCGATTGCCGCGTTTCGCCGGGTCGTCGACCGACGCATGCTGGGCCCGGCGGCCGGAGCCTGGGAGCTCGGGCTGGCGTTCGATCAGGCCGGGCAGGCGGATTCGGCGCTCATCGCGTACCAGCGCGTGGCCGATGATCCGCTGCTGCCGGTTGAGATCAGCTTCCACTTGCAGTACAGCCTCGCTCCGAGCCTGCGCCGGTTGGGCGAGCTGTTCGAAGCGCGCGGCGATCGGGCCGATGCGCTGCGGTACTACGGACGATTCGTCGATCTCTGGAAGGACGCCGATCCCGTGCTGCAGCCGGCAGTGCGCGACGTGAAGGCACGCATGGCACGGCTCGCAAGCGAGGCGCGCTGAACCCCATGTATCCCGCCATCGTTTTCCTGATCGCTCTCGCGTCGCCTGTTGCGTCCCAGGACACCACGAAGACGGCGCCCGATCCCGTCGCCGCGCTCGTCGGGCGCCTCGACCTCGAGCACTACAAGGCGACGCTCAAGAGCCTCACCCGCTTCGGCGACCGCCGCCAGGGTACGGCGCGCAACCGCGCCGCCGTCGACTGGATCGAGCAGCAGCTCAAGAGCTACGGCTGCAGCGACGTCTCGCGGCTCACCTACGACTACCAGCCCCCAGCTCCCCCCGCCGCGGGGGCTGTGCGGCCCGCGCGCGATACGACGCGCGCGGTGGGTGGCGGTCGCGCTCGGGGCTCTCGCGCCCGCACCGGCGTCAACACTGACTCGCTGCGCCAGCCCGATGCGACGTTGCGCGCGCTCGACGCCGAGCCGAGCACGCCGGGGCAACGCCAGGAGGTGTACTGTACGAAGATCGGGACCACGCATCCCAACGAGATGTACATCGTGGGCGCGCACATGGACGGCATCGGCTGGGGCGAGGCGGCGAACGACGACGGCTCCGGCACCGCGCTGGTGCTCGAGCTGGCGCGCATCTTCGCGGCGCCCGACGTGATCACCGACCGCTCGATCCGCTTCGTGCTGTGGAATAATGAAGAGACGGGGCTGAACGGCTCGCGCGCCTACGTCGAGCAGCGGCAGGCGCTGCAGGGCAGGGAGGAGCCCGCGGGCTCGGGTCACTATCCCGAGCCGACATGGCTGGGCATGATCCAGCACGACATGATGCTGTTCGATCACGGCATGCCGCGCGCGGACGGGACGCTCAGTCCCGACCAGCGGCCGGAGGCGGACGTGAACATCGAGTTTCAGTCGCGGGCGAAGTTCGCGGAGGCGGCCGAGCGGCTGGCGTGGGTGTTCGAGGCGGCGAACGAGCGGTACGCGACCGACTATCCGGCGAGCGTCGGCCCGCACATGACGAACACCGATTCGGCGCCGTTCCAGGACCTCGTCGCGGCGATCAGCCTGCGGGAGAACGAGCGCGGCACGCAAATCGGCTCGGGGTGGGACCCCAACTGGCATCAGCCGACGGACCGCTACTCCAACTACACAGACCCGGACTTTCGACTCGGCCTGAACGCGGCGCAGACGACGCTGGCAGCCGTGGCCGGGCTCGCGGGAGCGACCGTCAAATAGGTCGGCTGCTCCTAGAACTGTTGCAGGTACTTGTATGAGATCGTGATGGCTTCGAGTGGAGGATGGTCCATCTGGCCCTCGTGCTCGACGAAGCAGTGTTTCACCTTTCCCCGCTTGGCGACGTCAAAGAGGCGCTTCCAGTCGATCACTCCTGAGCCGATCTCCGCGTT
>CAZXKN010000045.1:0-10568 GCA_964641815.1 uncultured Gemmatimonadaceae bacterium
ACTCCGCTCGACACGACCCGGCCGGACCGCTGGGTGGTGCACCTGCCGCTACGGCCCGGCGTCTACCACTTCACGTTGCTGGTCGACAGCATTGCGTGGACGATTCCGTCCGGCGTCCCCAGTGTACCGGACGGCATGGGCGGGCGCGTGGCCGTACTGGTGGTGACCCAGTGAGCCGGTAGTTTGGACAGCATGCGCTTCGGTCCATACATCACCCGACGCGATTTCCTGAACGGCGCCCTGCTCACGGTGGGTGGCGCGGTGCTTGGGTGTCGACCATCGCAGTCGGCGTCGCAGATCGTTCCGGCTGGATCCCCCGGTTCCCTGGGCCCGGATTGGTACGGCTACGGCGGCGTCGGCGACTATCGTCTTTCCCACGGCAACACACCGGAAGTGGTGGAGACGGCACATCGGCTACGCGACCAGGGGTTCCCTTCCGACTTCGGTCGCGTCGACAGCAGCGAGACCTACGACCTGGTGATCGTGGGCGCGGGACTGGCCGGTCTCGGTGCGGCGCTGGAGTTCTCTAAGCGCCGGCGCGAGGGTCAGACCTGCCTGATGCTGGACAATCATCCGATTTTCGGCGGCGAAGCCAAGGAAAACGAATTCACTGTCGACGGAGTCCGCCTCATCGGACCGCAGGGCTCGAATAGTTTCTTCATCCCTGAAGTCCCCAAGGACCCGAACGCCGCCGCCGGAGACGCGCGCTACTACGCGGAGCTCGGGGTGCCGCGGGAATTCCAGTATCGCGACTGGCCGGCGACAGAGAAGCCGTTGCGATTCCCTCGCGACAACTACGAACACCTGGTGCGGGGGTTGTTGGAGCACACGAGCCTTGGGCACTTCTTCGCCGGCGCGCAGGGCGGGACCTGGGCGATCGACATGTGGCCGCAGCGCCTGGCCAACACGCCACTTTCCGAGGACGCCCGCCGCACGCTGCTGCAGTGGTACGGCTCGGGGGCGCTGCGCCATTTCGACTCTGCCGAAGCGGCGTCGAAGGCACTCGACATCATGTCGTACAAGCAGTTCCTGGAGCAGGAGCTACATCTCGGGCCCGAGGCCGCCCGCGCGGCCGACCTGTTGCTGGCATCCGCCGTCGGCCTGGGCAGCGACGCCATCTCGGCCTTCGTCGCTTACGAGCTTCCCCTCCCTGCGCTGTCCGATCCCCTGCCCCCGGATCTGCGGCGCGCGTCATTCCCCGGTGGCAACTCCGGCTTCGTGCGGCACTTCCTCAAGCGCCTCATTCCCGACGCGATCAGGGGGACGACCAGCTTCGAGGACATTATCACCGGGTCCATCAACCTGGACGCGCTCGATCGCGCGGGTCAGCCGTTGCGCGTGCGGCTACGCGCGACGGCCCTGAGCGTGCGGCACGAGGGCGACCCGTCGTCCGCGAGTACGGTACGCATCGTATACACACGCGACGGACGGTTTCACGAGATCAAGGCCCGCGCCGTCATCATGGCGACCGGCGGGTGGATCAACCGCTATGTGGTCCGCGACATGCCGCAGGAGCACCGTGCGGCGTATGAGCAGTTCATCCATGCGCCATTCCTCGTGGCCAACGTCGCACTGACGAATTGGCGCTTCCTCCATCGCCTCGGCATCACGGCGGCGATCTGGGACCAGGGCGAGGGGGATTTCGGCTTCACGTGCAACATCCGGAATCCGATGCAGGTGGGCGGATACCAGCCGCCGCTCGATCCCGACCGCCCGGCGGTCCTTTCCTTTTACACACCCTTCCACCGTCCCGGCCTGCCGGCGCGGGTGCAGGCGACGCAGGGACGCATGGAGCTGCTCACCACATCCTATCCGCAGTTCGAGCGGAAGATTCACGCACAGATGATGAAACTGTTCGCCGCGTCCGGTTTCACCCCGGAAAAGGACGTCGCGGGACTGATTCTCAATCGCTGGGGACACGCGCTCACGGTCCCGTTTCCGGGATTCTTCGGCGGGGCGAGCGGCCGGGCACCGCGCGACGTGATCCGGAAGGGCTTCGGGCGGATCGCGTTCGCGCACTCCGAGCTGGTCGGCTGGCAGCATTGGGGGCCGGCGGCGGATGAGGGTCGCCGGGGATTCAATCAGCTTGTGAGCGCGATGTAGGGAGCTCCATGTGTGGCCGGGCCCCGAGGTCAGGTGAAACGACCCCGGGGCCCGGTTTGTCACCAGCGGTTGGTACTCAGTAGCTGAAGTTCAGCGTCATGCCCAGCGTGCGTGGCTGGTTGGTCAGATAACCCACCCGGGCGCGGGTTCCGCGCTCACGGTCCAGGCCGAGCAAGGCCCGCGTGTCGGTGAGGTTGTTGGCGAAGACCGCAACCTCCCACCGCTCGCGGGTCAAGCCGAAGCGCAGGTTCACGAGGCTGTATCCCGGCAGCTTGGGACTGTATGTGAAGGTGGATTGAGTCAGCGGCCCGCCGATGGTATTCGCCCCGAACGAGTTCAAGTTGACGGTACCGGCACCCGTCGCTTCGTCGTCGATCAACGTGTAACGCGAACCGTTGTACTGGTAGCTGCCGGTGATCGTGACCCGCGAGCCCTGGCCCACCAGCCACCCGTAGGTGGCGGCGCCGCTCGCCTGGACCTGCGGCACGGCGGGGAGACGATTGCCGGACTTGATCCCCGAAATGATGTTCCCCGAGCCGTCCTTGAGGTCCGACTGCAGCTTGCCGTTGTTGAGCGCCGCCGACATCGCGAAATCCCAGTGCTCTCCCGGCGTGACCGTGACCTCCGCTTCCACACCCTGACTCCTCGCCTTCGGTGCGTTCAAGATCAGCCGGGAGGAGCATGAGCCCGCCGTAACCGTCAGCTGGAGGTCGGTGACCTCCATATCGAACACCGACAGGTTGATCGACGAACGCCGCCCCTGTGCCTTCACTCCCGCCTCGTAGTTCCACGCCTTCTCGTCCTTCCACGAATCATGGCCGCTGAAGACCGCCAGGTCCCCGGGCGTGCACAGCGAGACGTTGAGTGGGTCGTTGATTCCGCCGAGGCGGAACCCCCGCGAGGCCTGCGCGTTGAAGGTGACTGCGTCCGACGCCTTGTAGCTGGCGATAAAGCGCGGGGCGACACCGTTGGCTTTGGTGGCGCCGGGCTGGATCTGTGCTTTCCCGTTGGCGTCCTGGCCGAAGATGCCGTCGAAGATCTGATCGCGCTGCTCGTCGAACTTGTAATAGCGGATGCCGCCGGTGAGGTCGAGGCGCTCACCCACGGGCACCGTGGCTTCACCGAACGCGGCGGTCTGCTTCAGGTAGTAGTGCAGGTCGGACCAGAACAGGTGGTCCTCGGGCGAATAGACTCCCCGGGTGAATCCATGGGGAGCACCAAGCAGCGGCGCCGCGAGCGTGTCGAACCCCGCCACGAGCAAATCCTGGCCGTAGTGGCGCCGATTGCCGCTGTAGAACCCGCCCACCACCCAGCGGAAGCGGTCCCGGCCGCCGGAGAGACGCAGCTCCTGCGTCGACACCCGGGACTTGGTGGCGTCATTGAGCGGCGCGTTGAGGGTGTACACGTTTTCCGGAAGGCCGATGCTGCCGCCGGTGATGCTGGACGTCAACGCCCCCGCGTCGCGCACCACGAGGATGTTGCGAACGGTGTACGAGCTGACCGACGTCAGGCTCGC
Organism: uncultured Gemmatimonadaceae bacterium; assembly: GCA_964641815.1. Classification (GTDB taxonomy): domain Bacteria; phylum Gemmatimonadota; class Gemmatimonadetes; order Gemmatimonadales; family GWC2-71-9; genus DASTHG01. Next base: position 3,620 of record CAZXKN010000045.1, read on the forward strand.
CCCGCCGAGATCGTAGCGCAGCGTCAGGCTGCCGAGCAGAAAGTCGTCGGTGTACGGCTCATTGATCTGCGTGAAGAGCTCACGGTCACCCAACTGCACCGGGGGCCGCGACGTCGTGTACGGGTTGGCCAGAATATTGAAGGCGTCGATGCGATTCCAGCCGTCCATCTTCACCCGCTGGAAAACGAGCTGCGGCGTGATGGTGAAGCGTCCAGGGTTGAGGCGGAAAGCCACCCGGGCGCCGGTCCGCGCGCCGCCGTTGACATCCTTATTGACGGTGAAGTTGGGCTGCACGGCGTCCATGTAGCCGCCGATTTCGTTGCTGTAACCCGCCACTCGAAAGGCGGCCTTGGCACCGAGCGGTACGTTGAAGCCGAGCTTGGCGGTATTGCCGGGAGCGCCGCCGTCGATCCAGTTGATCCCCGTCTCGCCGAAGGTGCTGCGCACGCCGAGCTGAGGCTGGTTACTGATGTAGCGCACCGTGCCGCCGAGCGAGCCCGAGCCAAAGAGGGTGCCCTGAGGGCCGCGCAGCACCTCCACCCGGGAGACGTCGAACAGATCCAGGTCCGGCGTGAACAAAGACAAGGAGATGGGGACGTCGTCCAGGTAGGCGCCCACCTCTTCCTTCACGCCCGGCTGGTCCCGCGCGATCTGGCCCGATGAGACTCCGCGCATGGCGACCTGGCTCTGGCCGGGCCCCAGGTTCTGCACGCTGAAGTCGGCCACGTTGGCCGCGACGGCCTCGATGTTGTCGGCTCCGCGGACCCGCAGTGCCTGCTCGGTCGGGGCCACGATGGAGAACGGTACTTTTGCCAACTCCTGCTCGCGCAGCATGGCCGTGACCGTAACCGCCTCGAGCGTCAGTGGCTGGAGGTCGAAGTCGACCGTCGCCGTGGCGTCGGCGGTCACCTGCACGTCCCGCGTGGTCAGCGCCCGCAGACCAGGCAGCGACGCGGCGACGGCATAGGCGCCCGGTGCGAGCCCCGCGATGGTGTACTTGCCGTCCGCGGCCGACGTGGCGCGCGTAACGGCACCCGTGGCCTGGTTCGTAGCCGTGACTCTGGCCCCTGACGATGCAATGCCGCGAGCGCGCACCACGCCGGCGACCTGCCCGGTCTGCCCGGCCGCCGGAGCCGCGGCCACCAAGGCGGCGAGCGCGGCGCAGGTCAGAAGTCGAAGACGGAGGCAAACCATAGAACCCCTCCAGTTCTAAGGTGGGCCCAAGACAACTTGGAACGTTTGGGTGTTGCAGCGTGAATACGGCTCGCCTCGAACGCTGTCAAGGTGCAGCCAGAAACGACGACCGCCGGGCGACAATCCGCTGCCGTCCGGCGGTCGCGTGCGGCTATTGTCGCAGCCATGGACACGGGCCGCAAGGAGGGGCTTTACGACCAGGAAATCCGGTACCGGCACACGGCGCCGCCGCGTGCCCGGCATTCGTCTTCGATGATGTGCACGTGCGTCGCACCGCACAGCTCGAGCGCACGCCGGTACCAGCCGATCACGGTGAGACAGTCGGGCCCCGAGAAGGTCTCGGCGTCGTGCGTGGTGAGCACGGCCGCCGTCGGGCCGGTCTGCGCATACTCCCGGCGGCCCGTGTCGTAGTAGAGCTTGTAGATCTGCGGAGCTTTCGCGAGAAACGCCTGCGGATCGCCGGGCGTGAGAAACGCCTTATGGACGCCCGTGAGGTTGCCGTCGGCCGATGCGGCCCCGAGCCGCTCGAAGAACTGCGCGCGGCCGTCGCCGAGCACGTTCACGATCGCATCGTCCAGCCGGCGCCCGAGCTCGAAGGGACACCACTGGATCGCCACCAGATTGTGGAGCTGCGTGCGATCCGCGGGAGGGAGAGTGCCAAGCACCCGCTCGACGGCGTCGGCACCGCCGTGTTGCTCCACGAACGCCAGACGTGAGATCAAGACCGAGCCCTTCACCTGTTGCACCGCAGTCCTCCCAGGAGATCCGTGTCCGCACGCTAGGGAGCCCGGCCGTGCGCGTCAATTCGGGCCAATCCCCCCTGCCCCGAGGCACGGGTCCCCGACATCTTTAGTCGTTCATCCCGCGGCGCTCGTGCGCTCGCCCGGCTTCCACCTCGCTCGTGAGCTCTCCATGCGTGCTCCGCTGTTGCCCACGTTGGCCGTCGCCCTGTGCGCCCTGCCGCTCCCCCTCGCGGCCCAGCAACCCACCCGCTTCGCCTCGCTCCAGGACGCGTTGCGGTCGGGCGCGGCGCTGGCGGGCGGCGGGGGACCGCGGGACGTAAACTGGATCGACGGCGGTCGCCGCTACAGCTTCACCGCCCGCAACGACTCGGGCGGCGAGGAAATCCGGGTCTTCGACCCCGCGACGCTGAAGGACAGCCTGCTGTTCCGGGCCGGCGGGCTCACCTTCCCCGGAGCGAGCGAGCCGTTCGAGTATCAGTCGTTCCAGTGGGCGCACGACTCGAAACACCTCGTCTTCCAGACGCACTTCAAGCAGCTGTACCGCCGCTCCGGTACTTCCGACTATTTCGTCTACACGCTGGCCGATCGCTCCCTCACCATCGGCGCGCGCGCGGCGCGCACCGCGGAGCTGTCCCCCGACGGATCGGCGATGGGCTACGAGCGCGACGGCAACATGTTCGTGTACGATCTGACGGCCAAACACGAGACGCAGCTCACGTCGGACGCGACCCCCACGAGCTACAACGGGCATTTCGACTGGGTCTACGAAGAGGAGTTCGGACTGGCGCAGGCGTGGAACTGGTCACCCGACAGCCGCTACATCGCCTACTGGCATCTCGATGAAGGGGCCGAGCCGGCCGTCCAGTTCTCCGATTTCGCCGGCCACCACCCGGAGTGGACCAGCATCCGCATTCCCCAGCCGGGTGACTCGAACCCCACCGTGCGCATCGGCGTGGTCGACGCGCACTCCGGGCATTCGGTGTGGCTCGATCCGGGCGAAGCGGGCGAGTTTTACATCCCGCGCGTCTATTGGACCAGCCGCCCCGACACGCTCGCCGTCGTCACGCTCAACCGGCCGCAGAACACCGTGAAGCTGTACTTCTTCGACGTGAAAACCGGCGGCAAGCGTCTCGTGTTCACGCAAACCTCGGACACCTGGATCGACGTGTTCGACTTCTACGCCAACGTCCAGGACCTGATGAGCTTCCCCGCCGGGCGCGCCGAATTCCTCTGGATCTCCGATCGCGACGGCTGGCAGCACATCTATCGCTATGACTACTCCGGCAAACTGCTGGGACAGGTGACGCGCGGCCGTTGGAGTGTGTCGCGCATCGAAGGCACCGATAGCCCGCGCGGGATCATCTATTACACGTCGACGGAAGCGTCCCCGCTCGAGCGTCAGCTCTACGCCATCGGATTCGATGGCAAGGGCGCGCGCCGCCTCACAACGAGCGCGGGAACCCACAACATCGACATGTCCCCGGACACGCACTACTACATCGACCACTGGTCGGCGGTGAGCCAGCCGCGGCAGGTCGAGCTGTGGGCGACGGCCGACCGCACCAGCGCAGGCCGCCTGCTCAAGAAGCTCGAGGACAACGCGAAGGTGACGCAGTGGCTCGGCACCCACGCCTACTCGGCGCCGACCTTGATGCGGTTCACCACCAGCGACTCGGCACAGATCGACATCTCGGTCGTGAAACCGGTGCCGTTCGATTCGACCCGCCGCTACCCCATGGTGTTCGCGATCTACGGCGGACCCGGCTCGCAGCAGGTCTACAATTCCTTCAGCGCCAGCGCCTGGACGCAGTGGCTCGCACAGCAGGGTTATCTCGTCGTGGGAGTGAACAACCGCGGCACCAACAATTACGGCAGCGCCTTCATGAAGACCGTCTACAAGCGGCTCGGCTACTGGGAGGCGCACGACTTCGCCGAGGCCGCCAAGTTTCTGGGGACGAAGAGCTACGCCGATGCCGCGCACGTCGCGATCATCGGCACGAGCTACGGCGGCTACAGCACCGTGTACACGATGGAGATGTATCCCGACATCTTCACCGTCGGGATGGCGAATTCGCCGGTGACCGACTGGCGGTTGTACGACAGCATCTATACGGAACGCTACATGGGGTTACTGGGTGACAACGCCGCGGGCTACGACTCGAGCTCCGGCATCAAGCACGCCGGGCAGCTCAAGGGACATCTGCTGCTGATCCACTCGATGATGGATGACAATGTGCATCCGCAGAACACGATGCAGCTGCTGACGGCGCTCGCCGATGCGCGCATCGACGTGGATCTGCGCATCTATCCGCCGGGCCACCATGGGGCGGCGTACAATCAGCAGAGCTTCTTCCTGATTCAGCAGGCGACGAGCGATCACCTGGCGCGCTACCTCAAGCCGGGCTCCACGGGAGGAGCCGTCGGCACGCACTAACGGGTGACGGCCGTCGCTTCGATCGCGATGAGCAGCCCCGGCTGGGCGAGGGACTGCACGCCGAGGATCGTGGCCGCCGGCGCATCGCGCCCGGAGAAGAACGCCCCGCCGGCGTCGCGGATCGCCGCGACATCCTTCGCATCGTAGTTGACGACATAGATCGTCAGCCGCACGACGTCACCCGGGGTGGCGGAGGCGCTCTTGAGGACCCCGGTCAGGTTGCGGAACGCCTGGGCAGCCTGGGTGGCGAGATCCTTGCCGACGATCGTGCCGGCGCTGTCCATCGCTGTCTGGGCGGTGACATACAGGGTCCGGCCGACGCGCACCGCTTGCGCACCGAGATCGGGGGCCGCGGCGGCCGCCGTCTGGACGGTAGCGCGGCGCCCTTCTCCGAGTCCGTAGCCACCGGAGAACCCAGCCGGTTCCTGCCACCGCACGCCCTCGGCCTTGTTGCGCTGCTGAGCGCTGCGCTGGGCGTCGTCCTCCCACCGTTTGTACGCTTTCAGCTGCTCACCGCTGAGCAGGCTGCGCAGGCCATCGTCGAACTTGTCCTGACGGTTGCGCAGCGTCTTCCCGAGATCCTGCAGCAGCTCCGCATAGAACTGGGCGGCGGCACGGTCGCCGCCGTCGAGCCGTGCGTTCATTTTGTCGGTCGCCACTTTGGCACTGTCGCGCTGCGGCTGCGTCGATTCCATAAAGGAAGCGTAGACTTGGGCGTAGCGCGCCATCTGGGAATCGCTCAACGACGCAATCGTGCGCATCGTAGCGGTATCGGGCGGCCCGTCGAGCTCGGCGCCGGGGAGTGAAGGCACCGGGTAGCGTTCCCGTCCGAAGCTCGGGGCTCCCATGCCGCCGCCGCGCGGCGAGCCATACTGGGCCACAGCGAGCGCCGGGGACGCGACGAGCAAGCCCGTTGCGAGCAGTAACAACCGTTGGATGTGCATGAGTGGGAGTTTATACCGGGACCACGGCAAATAGTTCGAGGAGGAGCGCGGATGTCCCCTGGTCAGGAGAACGCTGCGGCAGTCCGATCCCCCGATCGCTGGCTGGCCGCCCTGAGAATCGTGGTGGGACTGTGGTTTCTGAAGGGCGTCGTGACCAAGCTGAGTATCACCCTCGCGTGGGGATTCCTCCCCGTGCCCACGGCATCGGGGCGGTGGCTGCACACCATGCCGATCCTGATCGCCAAGTACGCGGACGGGAATCCCATCGGGGTGGTGAAGGACTTCCTCCAGCAGACTGTCCTGCCGCATAGCGGGCTGTTCGCGCAGCTCACGGCGTTCGGGGAGGCGGCGGTGGGCATCGGGTTGACGCTCGGGTTGCTCACGCCGGTCGCGTCGGCGCTGGGGCTCTGGCTCGTGCTGAATTACGGCCTGGCGACCCAATGGATGGGGTTCAGCCAGCAGGGATTCCACGTGGTGCTGGCCGCCTGCATGATTGCGTTCTGCTTCTCGCGGGCGGGCCGGACCTGGGGACTCGACGCTCGCGTCCGCGCCCGCTGGCCCGCCTCGTGGATCGGGCGCATCACGTAGCGCCGAGGGCGGCGATCAGACCGCGCGCCTTGTCCAGCGTCTCGCGGTACTCCTGCTCGGGATCGGAATCGGCCACGATCCCGCCACCGACCTGGAAATAGACGTCCTCCCCGAGCACCACACAGGTGCGGATCACGATGCTCGTGTCCAAGGCACCGGTGACGCTCAGGTAGCCGATCGATCCGCAATACACGCCACGTGCCGTCGGCTCGAGCTGCGCGATGATCTGCATCGCGCGAATCTTGGGAGCGCCGGTGATCGAGCCGCCGGGGAACGCCGCGCGCAGCAGGTCCACCATGTCGCGATCCTGCGCCAGCTCGCCGATCACCGTGCTGACGAGATGGTGCACCGTCGTGTACTGCTCCAGCGCGAACAGCTCCGGCACTCGCACGCTGCCGGGACGACACACGCGCGACAGATCGTTCCGCAGCACGTCCACGATCATGACGTGTTCGGCACGATCCTTTTCACTTTCGCTGAGCTCCAGCCGCAGGGCGGCATCGTCTGCGGAATCGCGGCCGCGCGGGCGCGTTCCCTTGATGGGGCGCGCTTCGACGACTCGGTTCGCGGGAGACACGCGCAGGAATCGCTCCGGGGATGAGCTGGCGACGACCAGCTCGCCGAAATCGAGGTAGGCTGCGAACGGCGCGGGATTGCGGGTGCGCAAGCGCCGATACAGGTCGAACGGCGGCTCGGCGAGGCGGCTCTGCAACCGGTGCGACAGGTTCGCCTGGAAGATGTCGCCTGCGTACAGGTAGTCGATCACGCGGCGGACGGCGTCGCAGTAGCCGGACCGCGTGAACGTGGAGCGAATGCCGGGGGCAAACGGGTAGAGCGGTGGAGCCGGTGTCGTTGCGGCGCGGGGCGCACGCGATGGCGGAGACGGCGCGCGGCACTCCCCCGCGAGCAGCGCGCGGATCGACGCCTGCCGTTCAGCGGCCCGGTGCGAGGCGGCTGGGCCGATTTCCGGCAACCCGGTCGAGACCAACCAGGCGCGTCCCAGCTCGTGATCCCACGCGACCACCCAGTCGTACCAGCCGAGCATG
>CAZXKN010000046.1:0-22156 GCA_964641815.1 uncultured Gemmatimonadaceae bacterium
CCACTTGCAGCGGACGCCTCCCGGCGGCGCCCGTGGCGGCGCGCCGCAACGCCACGGCGGCCTGAGAGACGACGGGTTCGCGCTCGACCCCGTCCGAGACGAGCGCGTTGGCCGATGCCGGGACGCGGTCGAACCGGTCGCGCGCGGTTGTCCGGGCTTCCGCAGCGGCAGTCGCGAGGTCCCAGGCGAGCTGCAGCGCGCCGCGGGCGATACGCACGACGCCGTCGCCAGACTCGATCCCCCACCCCGCCGTGCGCCAGGCGCTCGGCGACGCGAACGAGGCAGGTCGGTCGGTGACTTCCATGCGCACCACGTCCGCCGAGGGATCGGTGACGGGGATGAGACGCGCGAGTTCGGTAAGGAGGAGGAGCTGGCGCTGGTCCGGCGCGCCCGCGGCGCCCGGCGAGACGGGCGCGGGCAGTCGAATCATGTCGGCTCGTATCTTAACTATCTTTTGAGCCCATGGTCCACCCGCTCCTCCCCAAAGCGCGGTTGCCGCTCGGCCATCTCCTGCTCTACGGATGGATGCCCGGTCCGCTGAAGCGGCTCGCCTACCGGCTCAAAGGGTATCGCATCGGCCGGGGCGTGAAGTTCGGGTTTGGCGGCGTGGTGATCGGCGATCAGGTGGAGCTGGGCGACTACGTCGAGATCGGGATGCTGGCGGTGGTCATGGGGCGGCGCATCACGATCGGACGCTACTCGAGCGTCGGCACGATGAGCTACCTCTCGTGCCGTGTGATCGAGATCGGTGAGGACGCCAAGATCCGCGAGCAGGTGTACGTGGGCGGGCCGCAGCTCCCCGAATCCCGCTTCGCCCTGGGCAGCCGCACCATCATCCTGCAGATGACGAACATCAATCCCACGAAGCCCGTCGTGATCGGCGACGATACCGGCATCGGCGGCCACTGCCTGATCTTCACGCACGGCGCCTGGCTCTCGAACCTGGAGGGCTATCCGGTGACCTACGAGCCGGTGACGCTCGGCAAGAGCGTGTGGCTGCCGTGGCGGGTGTTCCTGATGCCGGGAACGACGATCGGCGACGGTTCCGTGATCGGGGCCAATTCTCTCGTCTCCGGGACGATCCCGCCCAACAGTCTCGCGGTGGGGTCGCCGGCGAAGGTCATTCGCAGCGCCCCCGATTTCCCGAAGTCCCTCACCGATGCCGATCGCGCCACGCTGGTGCGGGAGATGCTGGCGGAGTTCGACCGTTTCGTCGCGGACGACCAGGTACAGCTGGCCGACGACGGCGGCGCGCGGGTGTACGCCTATCGCGGCGGGTCGTGGCGGTTGCACTGGCTCAAGGACGGCGCCACACCGCCGCCCGGCTCGAGCGGGGATACCGTGCTCGCCGAGCGCCCGCTGCCGGAGACGGTGCGCACCGCCTACCGGCGCCGCGGGGTGTACTGGCTCGATCTGGGATCCAAGACACGCAGCGAGCGCGGATCGCCGCTCACCGAAGAGTTGGCGCTATTCCTCGGGCGCTACGGCATCCGCCTGAAGCGCGATGGATGAGGCCCACTAGCCGGCGCCGTCGCGCAGCCGGTCGAGGTCCCGCTGCAACGCTCGAATCTCCTCGCGCTGTCCCGCCACCATCTCCCCCACGAACCCAAACCCGAACAGAATCAATCCCGCGATGACGAGCAGCAGCACGAGATAGAGAAACGCCCGGTTGCCCTGCTGGTACACGTAGCGCTCGATGAACTCGTACACGCCCACCAGAAAGCCGAGCAACACGAGCACGGCCCCCGTCACGCCGAAGAACAGCATCGGCTTGCGGCCGAAGCGCAGCTGGAACCACACCGACAGGAGGTCGAGCATCCCGATGGGAATGCGCCCGATCCCGAACTTCGATTTCCCCGCCTGGCGCGGATGCAGCGGGACCGGCCGTTCCGCGAGCCGATACCCCTCCCCGGCCGCGATCACCACCATGAAGCGGTGCCAGTCGGGACGCAGCGGCACGACGTCCATCACCTCACGCCGATACGCCTTGACCGAATTGAGATCCGTCACGCGCACGCCGAACAGCCAGCGGCACAACCCGTTGTAGACCCACGAGACGAAGCGCTTGTCGTAGTGGCCCTGCTTCGTGCCGGTCACGATGTCCGCCTCGCCGGCGAGCACGGGCGCCACGATAGCGGGGATGTCCGCCGGGAGATACTGCAGATCGGCCGGCCAGAACACGAACACGCGCCCCGTCGCCGCGTCCGCCCCGCTCTTCAGCGCGTCGGCGATGCCGCGTTGCGAGCGGTGCGTCACGACCCGCAGGAACGGGTGCTGCGCCGCCAGGCGTTGCAGCACGGCGGGCGTGTCGTCGCGGCTGCCGTCGTCGATCACCACCAGCTCGCCGGTGAACGACTGCGGCAACAAGGCTTCGCGCACCTGCCGCACCAGCTCCGGGAGGTTCTCGGCTTCGTCCTTGGCGGGCACGAGGATGCTGACGTCGGGCCGCGCGCCCCCGTTTCCGGTCGCGAGGCTCACAGACGGCGCCGCATGCGCGCGGGGAGGATGTTGAGCTGGTCGCGGTACTTCGCGACGGTGCGGCGCGCGATCCTCACGCCGCGGGTGCCGAACATCTCCACGATCTGCTGGTCGGTGAGCGGGTTCTTGGGCTGCTCCTCCGACACCATCTTCTGAATCTGCGCCTTGATCGAGCGGGCGCTCGCATCCTCGCCGCTGCTCGTCTGGAGACCACTCGAAAAGAAGAACTTGAGCGGCAAGAGGCCGCGCGGCGTCTGCACGTACTTCTCGTTGGTCACCCGGCTCACGGTGCTCTCGTGCATGTTGATCACGTCGGCCACCTCGCGCAGCGTGAGGGGCCGCAGGTACTCGACGCCCTTCTCGAAGAACTCGCGCTGCCGGTCGACGATGAAGTTCATGACCTTGAGCATCGTCTGGCGGCGCTGCTCGATCGCCTGGATCATCCAGTGAGCGCTGTTGAGCCGCTGGTTGATGAACTCCTTGTTCTCGCCCTGGAATTTCTTGCGGTCGCGCGCGATGTCCTGGTAGGTCTTCGAAATCCGCAGCCGCGGCAGCCCGCCGTCGTTCAGCGTGACGTGGTACTGGTCCCCGATCTTCACGACGGTGAGATCGGGAGTGATGTAGGTGTCGTTGGCCGCGGAATACTGCAGTCCGGGCTTGGGGTCGAGCTTGGCGAGCACATCGGCGACCTTTTGCACCTCGGACGGGTCGATCGCGAAGCGCTTGCCGAGATCGCTCCAGCGGTGGTTCTTGAGATCCTCCCACGCCTCCTTTACGAGGCGATAGGCGAGCGTGTCGGTCTGTTTCCTATCTTCGAGCTGCAACAACAGGCATTCGCGCAGGTCGCGGGCGCCGACGCCCGGCGGGTCGAGCGCCTGGATGGTGCTGAGCATCGCTTCGGCTTCGGCCAGGGTGTACGGCTGCACCGTCGCCTCGCCCTCACGTTGCTCGGCGAAGTCCTCGAGCAGCTTGTTGGCGCCGCTGACGATCTCCTCGAGCGGGGAGCCCAGATACCCGTCCTCGGCGATGTTGCCGAGGAACTCCTCGGCGAGCAGCCGCTGGCGGGGTGTGAGATCCAGCATCTGGACCTGCTCCTTGAGGTGGTCGGAGAGATCCCGCGCTTCGACCGACACCGGCTCCGTGTATTCCCGCGCCTCGCTCATGTCGCGCGGCGCGGACATGGCTTCGGCACCGTCGTCGAGCAGGATTCCTTCCCAGTCGGGCTCATCGTCGTTCTTCTTCTCCTGCTCGATCTGCTCCTTCTCGCCGGCGGTCGTCTGCGGCGCCTCCGGCTCATCCTCCGTCTCGACCAGCTCCAGGAAGGGATTGCCCAGCAGCTCCTGCTTCAAGTGCTGCTGCAGGTCGAGCAGCGGCATGTAGAGGAGATCCATCGCCTGGAACAGGCGCGGATTGATGCGCAGGTCCTGGCGCATGCCCTGATGCTGCGAGAGACCTGGCTTCACGCGGGTTGCCCCAGCCGGGCACGCAGCCGGGCGGTGAGGGTGGGACCGAGATAGCGTTCCGCCACCCGGTCGTCGAACACCAGCTCCTGCACCGTTCCCGACACCTGCACGCGCCCTTCGAACATGATGTAGGCACGATCGACGATATCGAGCGTCTGCTCCACGTTGTGGTCGGTGATCAGGACGCCGATGCCGCGCTGGCGCAGTCCCGCGACGATCGTCTGGATGTCATGCACCGCGATCGGGTCCACGCCGGCGAACGGCTCGTCCAGCAGCAGGAACTTGGGCTCGGTGACGAGCGCGCGGGTGATTTCGAGGCGGCGCCGCTCGCCGCCGGACAGCTGGAACGCCTTCTGGCGCCGCAGGTGCTTCACGCCGAGCTCGTCGAGCAGCCGCTCGAGGCGCGCGGCGCGCTCCGCGGCGCCGAGCGGCAACGTCTCGAGAATCGCCGCAACGTTCTCCTCGACCGTCAGCCGCCGGAACACCGACGGTTCCTGGGCGAGGTAGCCGAGCCCGGCGCGCGCCCGGCGATACATCGGCTCGCTCGTGATGTCCACACGGTCGAGCCGGATCGTGCCGTGATCGGGGCGGATCAGGCCGGTGAACATGTAGAACGTCGTGGTCTTCCCGGCGCCGTTCGGGCCCAGCAGCCCGACGATCTCCCCCTGCCCCAGGGCGATGCTCACGTCGTCGACGACGCGGCGTCCCTTGTAGGCCTTCACGAGGCCTGCGCTTTCGATGCGGCTGCCGCCGGCGACCGCGAGCGGTGGCGTGGCGCGCGCTTCGGCGCGCTCCAGCGTCTGTGCCGCCGCGGTGAGCAGCTGCTCGACCACTGCCTCGCGCTGCGGCGCGATGGCGGTCCACAGATCGGGGGCCAGGGCGATGACGGCGTCGTCGCGCCATTCCGCCGGCAGCTCGATGAGGTGCGCCAGCACGAGGCGCGGCAGCACCGACGCGCGCAGGTTCTCGCGGGCGTCGTCGACCGACAGGCTCCCCGATTCGGACAGCGCGCTCGAGCCGCCGCGGACCTGGGAGCGCACCCACAGGAACTCCTCGCGGTAGGTGACGGCGAGTGCCCCGAATTGCGCCTGCCCGCGGTCGTCGGCGATCTGCACCAGCGCGGCGGCGGCGAGCGGCAGCGAGGAGTCGCGCGCGGCAGCGAGCGCGACGAGGCGGGGATCGTTCACGGGGAGTCCTTCTTGACCGCGGTCGAATCGTGCGCGGTGGTGTCCTTGGCGGGCGGCTTCGGCTCGAGATTCACGCCGTCGGCGTGGCCGCCCACCGTGATGCTGTCGACGCGCGCCTGGCGCAGCCGGACGTCGATGCTCTTGCCGCGTGAATAGTTGATCGACGGCCCGGTCGTGTCGTGCGAGGCCTGGTGCGTGAGCGAGCGTGCGGCGCCCAGGGCGACGATGTGCCGGATGCGGCTGCGCAGCACGCCGGTGGAGTCCTGCTCCTGGGCCCAGTGCGCGGTGAGGGTGTCGCCGGCGATGCAGTCCACGGCCGGACTCACGCAGCTCACCAGGCAATCGGTGTTGTCACCGGTGCACTCCGACTTGATCGACGCCACCGTCGAATCGTGCTTCGACACCGAGAAGGCCCGGCCGTAGCCGCGGCCCTCGGTGAGCACCTGATCGGGGACGTCGAGAGCGAGCGAATCGGCCCGGATGTCCTGCAGCGCCGAGATCGCATGAGGCCGGATCTTCTTCCCCCAGGCGAAGGCCTGCTGCAGCTTGCGGCGCTCGATGGCGAGGTTGATCGTGTCGGCCGTCAGCACCCAGTCGACACTGGTGGCCTTGCCGTTGCCCAGCGCCTTGACGCTGCGCACGTCCCGGGCCTCGAGCCCCAGCTCGATGCGGGTTCCCGTGAGGGTATAGCTCTGGGCGCCCTTGCCCTGCACCTTCGGCGATCCGATCAGGACGCCCTGGCCGCTCGTCTGATCGAGCTGCATCGAATCGCCCTGCGCCGCGAAGTCGGAGCGGTCGATCGTCGACTTGCCTCCCGCCCACATGCGGTCGTTGCCCTTGAAGCGCACCCGGTCCGCCACGATGACGTACGGCTCGGTGGTGTCGCTCGCCCCCGCCCCGCGATACTCGATACGGGGGCGTTGCGTGGCGTACATCTCGATGGTGTCGCGGATCCCCGGCGCGGCACGCCAGTAGGTGAGATTGGGCCCGCGCAGCACGGAGCCGTTGTTGCGGTTCACGGCTACGACGTTGTTGTGCGCCTCGAGCCGCTCGTTGGTCACGAAGTACGACACGAAATTGGCGTCGAGCGTGATCGTCGTGTCGCGGATGTGCACGTGGCCGATGAGATCGGATCGCCCGACCGCCGGATAGTGCGCGATACTGTCCGTCACCAGCGTCGTATTGGTCCCCTGGCAATGGGCGAGCACACCGCCCCCCGCGTGATAACTCTTCTGATTCGGTCCGATCGCCACCTCGCGGTAGCTGTGCCCGATGGAATCGATCTCCACGACGCACGGGCGCCCGCGCGACGTGTCGGCCGGTTGCTGCTGCACGAGGAGCAGCGCGAGTGTCGCCATCATTGGTTCGGCAGCACGAACTTCCCGCCCGTTCCCGTGGGATGGAGGGCGGTGACGTTGCGGAATTCGGGATCCGAGGTGAACCCCTCTCCTTTGACATGGCGTCCCGGGCCGTCGAACACGAACGGCTGATCGGACGAGACCTGGTTCGAGGCCTGCTTGTAGCGCATCACCTCGCTCTTCAGCGTGCGGCCATCCCCCGCTCCCACGACGACGACGTTGCCCCGCCCCTCCATGTCGCCCGTGGCCCAGTGATACGTGCCGTCCTTCGCCGACATGGTCGAGGTCTCGTGCCCGTCGGTGTCGTAGAAGGTGATGTGGACGTTGTGCATTTCGACCGACTGTGAGTTCTGGTAGAAGAACGCCGTGTCGGCCCGCACCCGCGCCCGCACCACGCCGTCGTTGGTGACGTAGTGCGTCATGTCGATCAGCACCTGGTCCGCGGTGTCGGCGGCGGTGATCGTGGCGGAGGGTTGGGCGCCGTTAGAGCAGGCGAAAGACGTCAAGAGGAGAAGCGTCGAGAGTAAGAACGTCGAGAGAAGAGACGTCGAGAGAGAATGCGTCGATACGGTTCTCGTCTCGACGATTCTCTTCTCGACGCTTGTCCTCTCGACGGCTTCTTCTCTCGACGCCTTTTGCATTACACCGCCCCCGCTTTCATCAGGTCGTGCAGATGAACCATCCCAACGACCTTCGCCCCGCCATCCAGCACCGGCAGCGCCATGATGCCGTGCCGCTCCATCAGACTGACCGCCGCCTGCGCGTGGGTATCGGCGGTCGTGGTCTTGGGCGCGCGCGTCATCACGTCGCGCACGGGAACGTCGAGGAACCGGTCGTTGCGCTCCATGAGGCGCGTGAGGTCGCCCGCAGTCACCACGCCCTGCAGGCTCCCCTGCTGGTCGACGACGGCGACGGTGCCGCGCTTGCGCGCCAGCAGCACCACGCATTCACGCATCGGCCGGTCGGGGCCCAGCGCCGGCAGATCGTCCGTGACCATCACGTCGCCGACGCGCAGCAGCAACCGACGCCCCAGCGCCCCACCGGGGTGCAGCGCCGCGAACTCGTCGCGCCGGAATCCCTTCACCTCGAGCAGAGTGACCGCCAGTGCGTCGCCCAGCGCGAGGGCGACCGTGGTCGAGGTCGTCGGCGCCAGCGTTTCCTCGCACGCCTCCTCGGCCCGGCCGGCGTCGAGCACGACGGCCGCGGCCCGTGCCAGGGCGGAGTCGGGGGCGCCGGTGATCGCGATCATCGGGACGCCGCGGCGCTCCAGCTGCTGCATCAAGCCGAACAGGTCGTCCGATTCCCCGCTCTTCGAGAGCAGGATCGCCACGTCGCCGCGGCCCACGATGCCGAGGTCGCCGTGCTGCGAATCGACCGGGTGCAGGAACGTCGCCGGCGTGCCGGTCGAGGTGAACGTCGCCGCGATCTTGCGCGCGATCAGCCCCGACTTCCCGACCCCGGATACGATGAGACGGCCGGTCGACGCGCGCAGCAGCTCCACCGCGCGGACGAACGGATCGCCGAGCTCTCTGGCGGCGCCGTGAATCGCCTCCGCCTCGAGCTGCAGCACGCGCCGCCCCCGCTCAGCGAGGTCGCTCATGTCCCGCGGCGACGTCGCCACGCTCCGCGCAATACTTCGTCACCAGGTCCTGCCATTCGTCACGGGCGGTCAGGATCAATTCGGCGACCTCACGCACAGCGGCCTGCCCCCCCGGGGAGGTCGTCACGAACTTTGCCGCCGCCTTCACCTCGGCCACGGCGTTCGCCACCGCAATCGGCAGGGCCACGCGCCGCAGCACCGGGAGATCGGGAAGGTCGTCCCCGACGAAGGCGCACTCGTCCCACCGGATAGCGCGTCGCTCGAGCACGGCTGCGAAGGCCGGCAGCTTCTTGTGGTCCTGTACGACCTCGTCGACCTTCAGTTCGCGCGCCCGTTGATCGGTTGCGTCGGACCGCCGCGCGCTGGCGAAGACCACGGTGAGTCCAGCCTCCCGCAGCATGCGCACGCCCAGGCCATCCTGGATGTGAAAGCGCTTGAGCTCGACGGGGTGGTCGCCGGCTTGGCCGATGAAGATCCCACCGTCGGTGAGCACGCCGTCGACGTCGAAGCCGATGAGCTTCAGCTGGCGCGCCAGGGTCCGGTCAAGCACGCGCCATCGCCTCGCGCGCGCGCTGCCACACCTCGAGCGCCACGGCGACGATGCCCGGCAGCTCCTCCAGCGACAGCATGTTGGGGCCATCGCTCGGCGCGTGGTCGGGATCGGGGTGCGTCTCGAGAAAGAAGCCATCGGCGCCGGCGGCGGCGGCGGCGTAGAGGAGCGGCGGAATAAACTGGCGCAGCCCGCCGCTCGCACCGTCGACGCCCTGCCCCGGTTGCTGCACCGCGTGCGTCGCGTCGAACACGACCGCCGTGGCGCATGCCGCGCGCAGACGGGCGAAGTTGCGCATGTCGACGACGAGGTCGCCGTAGCCGAAGAACGTGCCGCGCTCGGTCACGGCGACGTCGGTCGCTCCGCCGCGGCGCACCTTTTCCACGGCACCCGCCATCTGCTCGGGCGACATCCACTGACCCTTCTTGACGTTGACGGCGCGTCCCGACTTGCCGGCGGCGATCAGGAGGTCGGTCTGGCGGCAGAGGAACGCCGGGATCTGCAGCACGTCGGCGACCTCGGCGGCGGCGGCGACCTGGGCCACCTCGTGCACGTCGGTGAGCAACGGCAGGCCGGTCGCGCGGCGCACGCGCGCCAGCGCCTCGAGTCCGGCGTCGAGCCCCGGCCCGCGCGCGGCGGAGGCGCGCGAGCGGTTCGCCTTGTCGAACGACGCCTTGTAGATGACGTGCAGGCCGAACCGCGCCCCCAGCGCGACCAGCGCCTCCGCGACCTGGAGATTGAGGTCGTCGGATTCGATCACACAGGGCCCCGCGATGAGGAACGGGGCGGTTCCGTCGCCGAACTGGGGCATCGTCAGCCGGTGGCGCGCGCCAGCGGGGGGGGCGCCGCGACGAAGGCGCCGGGTTCGACGGGGTGGGTATCGTGGTGCGCCAGCGCGGCGCCGATGAATCCCGCGAACAGCGGATGGGGGCGCATCGGCCGCGACTTCAGCTCGGGGTGGAACTGGCAGCCGATGAACCAGGGGTGATCGGGGAGCTCGATCATTTCGACCAGCGAGCCGTCGGGCGACAACCCCGTGCAGCGCATTCCGTACTCCGCCAGGACGTCGCGGTAGGCGTTGGAGACCTCGTAGCGGTGGCGGTGGCGCTCGCTCACCTCGGTGGCGTTGTACACCTGCGCCACACGCGAGCCGGAGCGCAGGCGGCAGGGGTAGGCGCCGAGGCGCATCGTGCCGCCCATCTCCTGAATGCCCTGCTGCGTCGACATCAGCGAGATGACCGGATTGGCGCACTCCGGAGCGAACTCGCTCGAATTGGTGTCGGGGATCTTGCACACGTCGCGCGCGAACTCGATGATCGCGACCTGCAGCCCGAGGCAGATTCCGAAGAACGGCACGCCGTGCTCGCGCGCCCAGCGGATCGCTTCGACCATTCCCTCCACGCCGCGCACGCCGAATCCCCCCGGAACGAGCAGCGCGTCGAACGGGGCGAGCAGCTCGCCCGCCGTTTCCTGGTCGGTGAAGCGGTCGGAGGCGATCCACTGCACGTCCACGCCCGTCTCGTGCGCGATACCGCCGTGGATCAGGGCCTCGTTGATGCTCTTGTAGCTGTCGGCGAGCTCGGTGTACTTCCCCACCACCGCGATGCGCACGCGCCGTTCGGGATGGAGGATCTTGGCCACCATCGCGCCCCAGGCGCGCAGGTCGGGCTCCTTCGTTTCGAGGCGGAGCCGGGTGCACACTTCCTTGTCGAGTCCCTGCTCGTGCAGGCGCAGCGGGATTTCGTAGATGGTGCGGACGTCGGGGCTCTCCACCACGCAGCCGAAGTCGACGTTGCAGAATTGCGCGATCTTGCGCTTCAGCTCCTCGGAGAGGGGCCGCTCGGTGCGGCACACCAGGATGTCGGGCTGAATTCCGATCTGCATCAGCTCGCGCACGGAATGCTGCGTCGGTTTGGTCTTGAGCTCGGCGGTCGCGGCGATGTAGGGGACCAGGGTGAGGTGGATGAACAGCGTGTTCTCACGGCCCACGTCCTGGCGGAACTGGCGGATCGCTTCGAGGAACGGCAGCGATTCGATGTCGCCCACGGTGCCGCCGATCTCGGTGATGACCACGTCGTGATCGGGGGCGAGGCGCCGGATCGCCGACTTGATCTCGTCGGTGATGTGCGGGATCACCTGTACCGTCGAGCCGAGGTACTCGCCGCGCCGCTCCTTCGTGATCACCGACAAGTACACGCGCCCCGTGGTGACGTTGTTCACCTGCGAGAGCGAGCGGTCGATGAAGCGCTCGTAGTGCCCCAGGTCGAGGTCGGTCTCGGCGCCGTCGTCGGTGACGTACACTTCGCCGTGCTGGAACGGCGACATCGTCCCGGGATCGACGTTGATGTAGGGATCGAACTTCTGGATCGTGACCTTGAGTCCGCGCTCGGCGAGCAGCCGCCCCAACGAGGCCGCGGCGATGCCCTTGCCGAGGGAGCTCACCACGCCGCCGGTCACGAACACGTACTTCGTCGAGCTCACGAACTCACCTCCCTCGGGTTGCGGGCCAGCGTCAGCTCGACCCACTGCAGATCTTCGGGAGTATCCACGCCGGGCGCGGGCGCCTCATCGAAACGCGCCACCCCGATCGGAATGCCGTGCAGCAGCGGCCGCAGCTGCTCGAGGCGTTCCCAGCGCTCTTCGGGCACCGCCGGCAGCCGCACCCAGCGCTCCAGCGCCGGGCGCGTGTAGCCGTAGACGCCCACGTGCTGGTGGTAGCGTACGGCCCCGTGTCCGTCGCGATCGAACGGGATCGGCGCACGGGAGAAGTACACGGCCCGGCCGTCGGGCCCGACCACGACCTTCACGCGGTTCGGGTCCCCCGCCAGCTGGGGGTCGAGCACACCGGCGGCGGTGCCGATCGGGTCTCCCAGACGGAGCCGCTCCAGCGTGCCGTGCACCGCGGCGGCGGCGACCAGCGGCTCGTCGCCCTGGACATTGAGCAGCAGGTCGTAATCGGCATATTCCCGCCGCGAGGCGACTTCGGCGATGCGTTCGGTGCCCGATTCGTGCGTGCTGGCGGTGAGCACGGCTTCGAACCCGGCCGTGCGGACCACGGTGGCGATTTCGAGGGCGTCGGTAGCGACGACGATGCGGTCGCAGGCGGCGAAGGCGCTGAGACGGCGGACGACACGGAGGACGAGGGGTTCTCCGGCGAGGAGCCGGAGCGGCTTGCGCGGCAGTCGGCTGGAGCCCAGCCGAGCAGGAATCACGCCAAGGACGGGCACGGGCCAAGATACAAAATCTGTGCCGTGGGAACAAGTGATTCAGGTTACAGGCAGTTGCGTCGTTCCCGGAGGGTACGATCTTCCAGGGAATGTCCTCCCTGACGAGCCTCGAGTCGCTGCTGCAGCGGCTCGTCGGGTCATCTTCGGGATCCACCTACACCCTGTCGCGGTGGATTTTCCTGCGCGCCCTGGGCGTGATCTTCCTGATCGCCTTCGTGTCGCTCGGGGTGCAGGTCAAAGGACTGATCGGCAGCCAGGGGATCCTCCCCGCGCGTGAGCTGTTGACGGCGGTGCAGGCCCAGCTCGGCAGCGAGCGCTACCGCATGCTCCCCACCGTCTTCTGGCTCGGCTCGAGCGATGCCGCTCTGCAGCTGGCCTGCGCGCTCGGCGCCACCTGCTCCGTGCTGCTCATCGCGGACGTCGCCCCCGGTCCGATGCTGGTCGTGCTGTGGTTGCTGTATCTCTCGTTCACCATCGTGGGGCGGGAGTTTCTGTCGTTTCAGTGGGACGTGCTGCTGCTCGAGACGGCGCTGCTGGCGCTGTTCCTCGCGCCCTGGCGGCTCCTCCCCGCGCCCCCCGAGACGGCGGTTCCCGCCCTCGGCCTGTTGTTGCTGTGGTGGCTGCTGTTCCGCCTCACCTTCGCCTCCGGCGTCGTGAAGCTCACCTGGCACGATCCCACGTGGCACAACCTCACGGCGCTCGATTACCACTACTGGACGCAACCGTTGCCGACCTGGACGGCGTGGTACATGAGCCACTTCCCCGAGTGGATCAAGCGCGCGTCGGTGGTGGCGACGTTCGTGCTGGAAATCGGATTCCCGCTGCTGCTGTTCGGGACGCGCACGTTGCGTCTCGTCGGGTGCGCGGGGATCGTGGTGATGCAGTTGATGATCTTCACCACGGGGAACTACAACTTCTTCAATCTGTTGACGCTCGCGCTCGCGGGCTTGTTGCTCGACGACCGCGCCTGGTCGCGGGTGCTGCCCGATGCGCTGGTGCGCTGGGTGGCGGGACCGAACGCGGTGGCGCTGGAGGCGCGTGGTCTCGGGCTCGTCGGGACGGTGCTCGCCGCCCTGCTGTTCGTGCTCGCGACCGTGCGGTTCGTGCAGGCGCTGACGCCGCGTGGCGGCGGCTTTGGCCCGCTGGCGTGGCTCGACTCGTTCCGCAGCATCAACGGCTACGGGCTGTTTCGCGTGATGACCACGACGCGACGCGAGATCGTCGTGGAAGGCAGCGACGACGGCACGACGTGGCGCGCCTACGAGTTTCGCGACAAACCGGGGGACCCGCTGCGCCGGCCGGGGTTCATCGAGCCGCACCAGCCGCGGCTCGACTGGCAGATGTGGTTCGCGTCGCTGTCACCCTATGAGGTGACGTTCTGGTTCCAGGAGTTTCTCACGCGGCTGCTGCAGGGATCGCCGGCCGTGCTCGGCCTGCTGCGCAGCAACCCCTTCCCCGACCATCCGCCGAAATACGTGCGCGCGGTCCTCTACGACTACCGCTTCACGACAGCCGGTGAACGCCGGGCGACGGGAGCGTGGTGGACGAGAAGCTACGTGGGGCCGTACAGCCCCGTCTTGTCACTGAGTGAGGCAAAACCGTGAGAGGTGAGCTCACCTCTCACGCCTCTGCATGAGCGACTCTCACGAAGTTTTCGAGCAGTCGCTTCCCGTGCTCCGTCCCGATCGACTCCGGATGAAACTGCACGCCGTACAGCGGGAATTGGCGGTGTTTCATCGCCATGATCTCGCCGCCCTTGCCGCGATCCCCCGACCAGGCGGTGACGATGAGGTCGTGCGGCAGGCCCGCCCATTCCACGATCAGCGAGTGATAGCGCATCGCCGTGAACGGTGACGGAATCCCGTCGAACAATTCGTCTTCGAGGTGTTCCACCGGGCAGGCCTTGCCGTGCATCAGCCGGTCGGCGCGCACGACCCGGCCCCCGAACGCTTCGCCGATCGCCTGGTGGCCGAGGCAGACGCCCAGCACCGGGACCTGGCCGGCCAGGGCTTTGACGAGGGGGACGAGGATCCCTGCCTTGGCGGGAATGCCCGGGCCGGGGGACAGCACCGCCGCGTCGGGCTTCAGCGCCAGCGCGTCGGCGACGGAGAGGGCGTCGTTGCGGTAGACGACCGGTTGCTCCCCCAGCTCACCCAGATACTGCACCAGGTTGTAGGTGAAGGAGTCGTAGTTATCGAGCACGAGCAGCATGAGAAGAACCTAACCTGCTACATCGAGGGCTTCGAGGCGGTCCAGCTCGCCCACCAGCTCGGGCCCGAAGTAATACGCGATCTCCGCTCGCACGCCGCGGTACAGCGTCGGCCCGGTGCGCAGACAAATGAGCTCGTCGGCGGCCGCTTCGCTGGCTGGGCAGAGTACCCCGCTCTCGAAGGTGAGCGGAAACAGCACGTCGACGATCGACTTCAGCTCGCGGTGCTCGATCCCCTGCTCGACACAGAAGGCGTGCAGCCGGCAGCCGCGACCCTTGCGGTTCAAAAACACACACGCGCCGTCCACGACCCGTGTGCGCCACGTCTCCCCGCCGGGGACGTCGTCGTCCTGCTCGACTTCACCGGCGAACCACTGATCGCGCGGGATGCCGAGAAAGGCTTCCAGCGCATCGGCGTGTGCGAGGATCTGGTCGACATGTTCGCGGTCGACGTCGACGCCGAACTGGCAGCACCAGTCATGACAGAAGCCGCACTCGAGGCAATGCATGAAATAGCGGCGCCGGAAGATTGCCGGATCGACCGAGCGCAACACGGGGACGCCGTAGCGGGCGGGAAAAGCGCGCGACAGGGATAACAGCATAGTGGACGTCAGAGTGACAACACGTAGTGGCGGAACTCGAGGTCTCTCTCGTACCCGAGCGATTCATACAGCGCTTGCGCCGTGGTATTCGTGTGAGCGGTCTCGAGCTCGACCGAGGCCGCTCCCTGCTCCCGCGCGAAGGCATGGGCCGCTTCCATCAGGCGGCGCCCCACGCCACCGCCGCGCCGGTGCGGGGCGACGAACAGGTCCGACAGCATCCAGATCGGACGGCAGCGCAGCGAGGAGAACAGCGGGTAGAGCTGCGTGAAGCCGCAGGGCGAGGTCTCGTCCATCGCGTAGAGCACGACCGATTCCCCGCGGCCCAAGCGCTCGGCGAGAAAGCGGCGGGCGAGCGGCAGGTCGCTCGGGCGACCGTAGAACCCGCGGTAGGCATCGAACAGCGGAGCCAGCGCATCGGCATCGGACAGAGCGGCGCGGCGAATCTCGAACATGACGCGAATCTTAACGCGGTATCGGCTGGACAGCCCGTGCCAGCGGCGGTTAGCCTCAAGCTTCACAGTCTGACAACCCGGAGGGAAGCGGTATGCGTCGGATACAAAGTGTGGCCGCCGGTCTCGTGACCGCGGCCGTCCTGGCCACGTTCGTGGCGTGCAGCAGCGACAGCGGGACAGGGGGCAGTGCGAACCTCGACCTGTCCGGGAGTTACACCCTCACGCAGCTCTTGCTCGGCGGTTTACTCCCGGCGCCGGGGAGCACCGGCACACTGATCGCTACGACCGACTCCCTGCACGCCAATATTACGATCGTCTCACCGGATACGGCGCTCGTTCCGGATACGACCATCGCGCTTGCGGGATCGTACCTCGCGAAGCAAGCCGGAGGGAAGGACTCGATTTACGTGGTGCTCGGTGGTGCCCTGGGGACGATTCCCGGCTCGTTCACGATCAGCGGGGCCGCCAAGGACACACTGTCGCTCAGCCTCACGACTCCTGCCGGTTCGTTCAAGGCGATCTGGCATAAGAATTAGACCGTTCGTCCTCGCGGTCCTGGCAATGGGCGGCGTGGTGCCCCGGGCAGCCGCTCAGGGGTCCGGCGCCGTCATTGCCGGTACCGTGACCGACCATCAGAGCGACAGCGGCGTGGACGGTGCCGTCGTCCTGTTGCAGGGCACGTTGCTGCGCGTCCGCACGAGTGAACGGGGCCGCTTTCGGCTCGCCGCGGTTCCTCCGGGGACCTACACCGTGGTCGTGTTCGCGCTGGGCTACGCGGGCGATTCCCTTCCCGGGATCACGGTGGCCGACGGCGACACGCGCGACGTCGCGGTGTCCCTGAAACGGGCTCCAGTGGGATTGAGTGACATCGTGGTCACGGCGAACCGCGCACCCGAGCGCGCCGAGGAGTCCGGTGCGAGCGTCAGCGTGCTCTCGAAGAGCGCGCTCGTCGGACGCAACATCACCACCCTGGACCAGGCGCTCGTGTTTGCGCCGGGTGTCACCATCAACGCCGGCCAGCTCGACATCCGCGGGTCGACGGGGCTGGCGCGCGGCGTCGGCAGCCGCGTCCTTCTCATGCTCGACGGCCACCCGATCCTGAGCGGCGACGGCGGCGAGATCGATTTCGAATCGCTGCCGCTGCTCGACGTCGATCGCATCGAGGTCGTGCGGGGTGCCTATTCGGCGCTGTACGGCAGCAACGCGCTGGGCGGCGTCGTCAACGTGCTCACCACGCCGGTCGATGACCAATCCGAAACCACGCTGCGCCTGCACTTCGGCGCGTGGCAGCAGCCGGAGCGGTTTCGGTTCACCGGCAACCAGCTCGAGGAGAAGGGGTTCGGGATCCAGCACTCGCAGCTGCTCGGCCAAGTCGGAGCGCGGGTGTTCCTGGGGCGCGAGGTCTCCGACGGCTACCGCCAGGACGACGCCCACGACGCGTGGCTGGGACGGCTCAAGGTGGCGTCGCAACCAGCGTCCGCGCACCCCTGGGACGTCTATGCGCTGTGGGCACGGGAGAACGACGGCGAATTCTTCACGTGGCGCTCGGACAGTCAGCCATACGAGGTGTTCGACACGACGACGCGCAACGATCACGAGATCGACTACAAGCTGCTCAGCGGCGCGACGTTCACGCCGCTTGTCGGCGCCAGCACGCTGCTGCGGGTCAGCCCCTACGTCAATTACAACAGCGTGCAGAACCGCTTTCCCAGCGATACAACACTCGCCGGGCGCAACAATCACTCCGCAACGCGGCTCGGCGGCACGGTCGATCTCTCGTTGCGCGCGGGCCGGCACTCGCTCGACATCGGCACCGACGTCGCCCACACTCTCACGACGTCGAATTTCCTCAGCGGCCATCACATCAACGACGATGCCGTGTTCGTTCAGGAGGTGCTGCGGGTGTCCGACCGGTGGACCGCCTCGGTCGGCGCGCGGCTCGACTACCACCGCGCGACGGGTGGGCAGGCCGAATGGTTTCCCAGCCCCAAGATCGGCGTCAGGTTTCGTCCCAATGCTCGTGTGTCGGCGCGCCTGTCCGCAGGACATGGGTATCGAGCCCCGAGCGTGATCGAGCAATTTGTGAATACTCGGCAATTCGGCATCAAGGTGGTGCCCAACCCTGCTCTCCGCGGCGAACGCGCGTGGTCGAGCGAAGCGGGCGTCGCGACCACCCTGGTTCCCGGCATCCTGCTGGATGCGTCGGTCTTCCAGAGCACCTACAAGAACCTGATCGGTCCCGCGGACACGGGCGTGTTCACGTTCGTGTTCCAGTTCCAGAACGTCAGCCGGGCGCGTGTCCGCGGGCTGGACGTGAGCTTCAAGACCGGCTTGCCGGATGACCTGCTGACGCTCGAAGGGACCTATCTGCTGCTCGACACCAAGGATCTCAACCCGCCCGGCGGAAAGGATCCCCTGGCGCAACTGCCACTCCCCTATCGGTCACGCCACAATCTGACGGGGACGTTGACCGCCCTGCGCGGCCTCGTGGGGCTGGACCTCCGCTTTCGCAGCCGCGTGCAGACCGTGCTCCAATACCCGACGGACCCTCGTGGGAGTATCACCGTGTTCGATCTGCGGCTGGGGTATCGCGTGGCTGGAGTTGCGTTGCAGGCGAAGGTCTCGAACCTGTTCCAGACTTTCTACGTCGATGTGATGGAGAAGAACCCCGGAGCGCCGCGCAACCTCAGTCTCACCGCCTACCGCGCGTTCTAGGAGGTCGCCGCTCCGTATCCCTCCGCCAGGACGGCGTCGAGCGTCGCCACGAGGTGCTCGGCGTCCTCCCCCGTGAACACGAGCGGCGGCTTGATCTTCAGGACGTTGTGCAGCGGACCGTCGGTGCTCACCAGAATGCCCTTTTCACGCATGCGGCTGGCGGCATACCCGGCTTCCTCGGCCGCGGGCTCGAGCGTCGTGCGATCGCGCACCAGCTCGACGCCGAGGAACATGCCCAGACCGCGCACGTCGCCGATCAGCGGGTGGCGCGCGCCGAGCTCGCGCAGGCCGAGGAGCAGGTCGCGGCCCACGGTGCGCGCGTTGCTCTGCAGCCCTTCGTCGGCGATCACGTCCAGCACCGCGAGCCCGATGGCGCACGACACCGGGTTGCCCCCGTACGTGCTGAAATACTCCATCCCGTTCGCGAACGCCGCGGCGATCTCCGGCGTGGTCATGACGGCCCCGATCGGGTGGCCGTTCCCCATCGGCTTGCCGAGGGTCACGATGTCGGGGACCACGTCCTGGGTCTCGAACGCCCAGAAGTAGCTGCCGACGCGGCCGAATCCCGTCTGCACTTCGTCGGCGATGCAGACGCCGCCGGCCTTGCGGGTGTGGCCGTACGCCGAGTTGAGAAACCCCTCCGGCAGCACGATCTGGCCGGCGGAGGAGAGAATCGATTCGCACAGGAACGCCGCCGGCTGCGTGCCGCGCGCCCGGATGCGCCCCACCGCCTCCGCGACGAAGGTGCCGTAGCGCTCCCCCGCCGCCGGCTCGTCCTTGCGATAGCGGCCGCGATACAGATCGGGCATCGGGATCTTGTGTACCCACGCGGGTGCACCCGCCCCACCCGGTCCGTCGTGCTTGTAGGGACTCACGTCGACCAGCGTCGACGTGTTGCCGTGGTAGGCGCCCTCGACGACGATCACGTCGCGCTTGCCGGTGTAAGCGCGGGCGAGGCGCAGTGCCAGCTCGTTCGCCTCACTCCCCGAATTGACGAAATAGCAGACCGACAGCGACGACGGCAGCGTAGCCCAGAGCCGCTCCGCATAGCGCACGATCAGCTCGTGCAGGTACCGGGTGTTGGTGTTGAGTACCGCCATCTGTTGCTGGCCGGCGCGGACGACGCGGGGGTGGCTGTGCCCCACGTGCGGCACGTTGTTCACGGCGTCGAGGTAGCGCTGTCCGTCCACGTCGTACAGGTATTGTTGCCAGCCGCGCACGATCTCCAGCGGCCGCCGGTAGGCGATGCTGAGCGACGGCCCGAGGTGGTGGCGCCGCTTCTCCATGAGCTGCGGCAACGGCTGGTCCGGCGGCGGAAACCGCGCTGGCGGAATACGGGCGATCAGATTGGGATCGGGTGACAGGCTCTTCCAGGCCGAGCGCTGGACCGGACGCGCGACACCCGGGAAGTCTCCCTGATACTCAAGCAGGTCGGTGACGATCTGAAAGTGCAGATGGGGCGCCCAGCCGCCGTTGACGTCCACGTCCCCCACCCGCCCGACGACGCTCCCCAACGGCACTGGCTGCCCCGGTCGCAGCCAGCCGAGCGAGTCGCGGTCGAGGTGGCCGTACAGTGTATAGAACGCGATCTCGCCGCCGTCCACCGTGTGCTTCAGGATCACGGTGGGGCCGTAGTCCTTCGGGGCGGCATTGTCCCGGAACGAATGCACCACTCCGCCGAGCGGCGCGAAGACGGGCGTGCCCGGAGGGAGAAACAGGTCGAGACCGATGTGGATGGTGCGCGCTTCCGGTCCATCGTTGCCGGCGACCTGGAAGGCGTCGCTCGTGTACACGAGCCGCGGCTCGTCGTAGCGGCCCACGGCCATCGTCGCACCCTGCTCCGCCGTGGCGTCGGCGATCGCCCGGGAGAATGCCGCTGCGTCTGCAGCAGCGTTGAGGTCTCCCAGCAGCAGGCTCGATACCGAAAGGTCGATCACGCGGGCCCCGGCGCCCCAGTCGGGTGACACGAGCGGCCCGAGCTCGTCGGGATGGGTGCGCAGCCACGACGCGACGGCGGGAGCGGTCGCGACGCCGGCGAGGCCGCACGCGTCGCGCAGCACCACGCGGCTGAGCCGCGGCGGGAGGGCGAGCAGGCGCTCGAGGGCCGCCCAGGCGGCGGTCTCGCTCACCGTCAGGTAGGCGTTGTCGGGGACGCGGGCGCGCTGGATCGCCGCGTTGACGACGCTCACGGCGAGACGGGTGGTGATGAGGCCGTCGAGCAGGTCGCTCTCGGGCTCGGTGATCGTACGGACCGAATGGTAGCCCGCCACGACGCGTGCCGCGGCGGTGATGGGATCCGCCTTGCCGAGGGAGGCGTAGGCCGCGGCGATGGCGAGATCGCAGATCACCGCGCTGTCCACCAGATCGCCGAAGTCGATCACCCCGGTGACGCGGCGGCTCCAGGGATCCTCGCCGCGCACCAGCACGTTGTGGTCGTTGGCGTCGTTGTAGATGATGCCGCTGCGTACACCGGCGAGCGCCGGCGTGATCTCCTCGTCGAAGCGGTCGAGCACTCGCTGCACCAGGGCGCGCCGCGCGCGGTCGTCGATCGCCTCGAGGTGCTCGCGAATCCACCCCGCGCGGGCGAGGTCCCACTTCAGCGGCCGCCGCGCCGCCGGGTGCTCGAGTCCCTCGAGCCCCACATCGATCTGCCCGATCACCCGCCCCAGGCTCTCGAGCAGCTCGGGCGTATGCGGCCGGATCTCGGCGAGCATCGCACCGTTGATCCACGAGAGCAGGCGGACGTAATGCGATTCTCCGTCACTCCCCGCGGTCTCGAGGATCTCGGCGCCGTCGGTGGTCGGGAGGACCCGCGGCACGGCGACGCCGGGCGCCCGCTCGGCCAACCGCTTCAGGGCCTGGTGCTGCAGCTCGAGGATGCCGCGCTCTTCTCCCGCGTGCGAGATCTTGAGCACGGCGCGGCGGCCGTCGGCGAAGCGCACCAGGAAATTCTGGTCGCGCTCGCTCGGCAGGGAGCGGACGTTCCCCGCTCCGCCGAACCGCCGCGACAGGATTTCTTCCGCTTCCGACGGAGAAAAGGCGGGCTGCCGGTACGTGATGCTGAGCGTCACACCGTGCAGATCGCGACGGCGCCGCGCAATGAGGTGAGCGGATCACCGGTCGGCATGAATTCGTGGGCGACGAAGCCGGCGAAGCCGAGGTCGGCGAGGGCGCGGGCCACGGCGTGATAGTTCAGCTCCTGCGTGTCATCGATCTCGTGCCGCCCCGGGACGCCGCCGGTGTGGATGTGGCCGATGTGGGCGATCGAGTCGTGCAGCGTGTGGATGATGTCCCCTTCCATGATCTGCATGTGGTAGATGTCGTAGAGCAGCTTGACGCGCGGCGAGCCGACGCCTTCCATCACCTTCACGCCGAAGGCGGTGTGGTCGCCCATATAGTCTTTGTGGTCGACCCTGCTGTTCAACAGCTCGACGCAGACCGTCACGCCGTGCGCCTCGGCTACCGGAGCGACCTGGCGCAGCCCTTCGATACAGGCGGCGATGCCGTCGGCGTCACTGATCCCCGCCCGGTTGCCGAACATCGTGATCACATTGGCGACGCCGGCGGCCTGCGCGAGCGGAATCGTGCGGGTGAGCTCCTCGATCAGCTGCGCGTGGTGGGCGCGATCGTTGAAGCCGGTCGCGATGAAGTCGCGGCGGTCCGCGGGATAGCCCATCGACACCACGAGCCCGGCG
Organism: uncultured Gemmatimonadaceae bacterium; assembly: GCA_964641815.1. Lineage (GTDB taxonomy): Bacteria > Gemmatimonadota > Gemmatimonadetes > Gemmatimonadales > GWC2-71-9 > DASTHG01. The sequence goes on from CAZXKN010000046.1 coordinate 21,537, forward strand.
TCGCGCGCGACGGGCCACTCCGCCGGCTGCAGCAGATCGATGCCGGTGAGCCCCATCGCCTTGATCGCCTTGCAGAACTCGGGGAGCGGGATGGACCCGTAGGGCCAACGGCACACGGACTGCTTCAGACGGCCCGCTTCGAATGGACGTTCGGACGGTCGCAGACGCGCGGTCGATTGCGGCGTTGCCGAGAGGGCCGTGCCGTCCAACGCTGCCAGCGCGACGCCGGCGGAGGCGGCGAGCAATTCCCGCCGCGTCATGGTGTGAGGTGACACGTCAGCCATGGGCAACCTCCCCGAAAATTACCGTCCGATGTCCTCGTTCCACAATGCAGGTTGCGCGGCGATGAAGCGCGCCATCAGCGCCTGACAGCGCGCATCATCGCGCACCGCGACCGTCACCCCGCGCGAGCGCAGCAGATCCTCTTCCCCGAGAAAGGTCCGGTTTTCCCCGATAATCACCTGGCGGATACCGTAGAGCAAGATCGCGCCGCTGCACATGGCACAGGGGGAGAGCGTCGTGTAGAGCGTCGCTGCCCGATACACGGCGGCGGGCTGGCGGCCCGCGTTCTCCAAGGCGTCCATCTCGGCATGCAGCACGGCACTTCCCTGTTGCACGCG
>CAZXKN010000047.1:0-13827 GCA_964641815.1 uncultured Gemmatimonadaceae bacterium
TTGATCGCCGGCTCGACGCTGGCGAACGCGCTCACCACCGAGGACGGCGCGCTGCCGCTCGACCCGTTCACGCTGCCACCCTCGGCGAACGGCACCGGTCTCTCGAGCGCGGCGGTCGAATGCGTGCGCGAGCTGCTGGAGCGCACGGGCCACGCCGCGAGCACCTTACGGCGCCGGGCGCTCAGGGTATCCGAGGCGATGGGTCCATCGCCCAACGGAGCGGTGCGGCGCGTCATCAAGAACCCCGACCCGGCCCGCCCGCTCGGCGTGCACTTCTTCGAGCCGGTGGAGCGGTTCCGCATCGGCGCGCGGGCGGCGCGCGTGCGGCCCGCGGTGCTGATCCCGTTCCAGCTCCCGAACCTCGCGACCCGCGCGACGGTGCAGCGCTTCGCGACGCCGATGCGGCGCGTACTGCTCGACCGCACCCTGCTGCCCGACCTCGACTGGGTGATCGGGATCGGGCGCAAGCCGCTCGAGCCCGATGTGGCCCCGCCAGTGTCCGAGCTGCGGATTGTCGTCCAGACCGACCCGCACGCGGCGCCGATCGACCTGCGCCAGGTGTGGCTGTTCCTGCACGCCGACCAGACGCGCTACGCGGTGCACTTCTTCCCCGCCGATCCGCCCACCGAACCGACGCAGGGGCTCGCACCGCCCAAACCGACCCGCTGGATCGGATACGTCCGCGCTGCCGATTTCCATCAGCAGCCCCTCAAGTTCCCGGGACACCTCACGCTCGAGAACGGCACCCGGCTCTTGCTGTCGTTTGCGGCGCTGCACGTCGAGGGGCGCGCCGGGGACAGCTGGAAGCGGCTGCTGTCGATCCGCGACTTCGTGCTCAACAAGGAATCGCAGGCGCATCTCGCAAGCCTCGCGGCGCTCGCCGACGTGCCGGGAGTGGATCCGCGGGAGAGCCGGCTGCTGGGACACATCGCCGCCAACCTCCCCTACTATGCCGCGGCGCTGATCGCCGCCGGCGACCCGACGCTCCGCTACCTGGCCCTCTCCAAGGTGGTGGACAAGGACGGCCGCTCGCTCGCCGACATGATCGAGAACCGGGTGGTGGGAATCGTGGGGAACTACATCGCCTGCCCGTTGCGTACGCCGAACGCGCTGCCGGCGGCGATGCGGGACCGGTTCGCGGGACTGCCCGCGATCCGCTCGCCCGCCGAAATCACGATCACCGTGCCGATCCCGGGATTGTGGCTCAGCCAGCAGGCAGCGAGTCAGAATGGCGGGGCCGCGGCGGCGACGGAGCTGCTGCCCGACGATCAGCGGGAGCGGCGGATGGGGGGACGGTGGCGGTCGGACCGGTCGGCGGATGCGGGGTGAGTGCGATCTACCGAGACAGGGTCCACGTGTCGATGCGCGCGCCAGCCAGATCGACTGGCCCCGTGATCTTCGTGCCGTCGCCGTCTATCTGGCCATGGAACTCCAGCCGTCTCACGAACTCCGCATTCCTACACGGGTTGACGAGCTCCCCTTCGATGTGACCGGTCGTCGACCACAGGTCGACCGCGTGCGCCTCTATGGTACCCTCCAACTCAATCACCACTTTCACGTCTTTGCCAAAACAATCCCGGTGTCTCACGATCTCGCCCCGTACATGGCTCCCCTGCTGAGTGAGGCTCATGTATATCAACGCTGTCGACTGCAGCCCGCTGATACGCCATCTCCCCGCGAGATTCGGCAGAGCCCGCGTGGAATCAGTCGTGGTCGCCTGGCGCCACACGCTGTCAGCGCCTCGCTCGAAGACGAAGCCATAGTTGTGCACAGGGAATACGCCAAGATGTGGTCCTGGGGTCTGATCGGTTGCCTGAAGCACCAGCCAACTGATTCCCTCGCTGTCCAGGCGCGGGACCAGCTGCTGCCAGAGAGCGACGGCCAGGTCGCGCATATGGGTTGTGTCGGATAGGGAGGCGTATGGATAGAAACGGACCAGCAGGCCGGGTGCGCGATCCGGGACGACTGCCGGCCCAGCCATGATGACGGCGATGCTATCCCCCGATGGCAGGCGCTGGACTGCAGAGGACTGGCCTCTGACTTGCGTGACTGCCACGGCACTCGCGACCGCGACGCCGCTCCACGGGATTGCGAGCCTTACGCAGGCACGCCGCAGAGTTTCCTCCAGTTTGTGCACTTCGATGCGCCCGGGAGGATTCGAACCTCCGACCCTCGGCTTAGAAGGCCGATGCTCTATCCAACTGAGCTACGGGCGCCGGTGAGTTGACCGGGATCCAGACGACGCGACGCCGAGCCGTCGAGTAGACGCCACGCCGAGCCGCCGGGTGGTATTGTAGTGAATAGGGGCCGGAGAAGCTATTCTGGCCCCTCATGACACATCCTCGGCACGTCTTTCTCACCGGCGGCACCGGTTATCTGGGGATCCGCCTCGCCGCCGAGCTGGTGCGTCGTGGGCACCACGTCACCGCGCTGGTGCGCCGCTGGTCGGCAGCGAAACTGCCCGCGGACGTCACGCCGATCATCGGTGATGCCCTCGACGAATCGACGTACGCTCACCACATCGCTCCCGCCGACACGTTCGTCCACCTCGTCGGCGTGTCACACCCGAGCCCCGCCAAGGCCGAGCAGTTCCGCACCATCGACCTCGCCGCGGCGCGGGCCGCCGTGGCCGCGGCGAGCGCCGCGGCGGTACGGCACTTCGTGTATGTCTCGGTCGCGCATCCGGCGCCCATCATGAAGGCCTACTGGAAGACGCGGCAGGAAGCCGAAAAGATGATCGCGCTGTCGGGCCTCAACGCCACCGTGCTGCGACCCTGGTACGTGCTCGGTCCGGGCCATCGCTGGCCGGTCGTCTTGCTGCCGCTCTACTGGGTCGCGGCCCTGATCCCGCAGACCCGCCATGGCGCCCGGCGGCTCGGTCTCGTCACGCTGCAGCAGATGATCACGGCGTTAGCCTACGCGGTGGAACATCCCATCGAGGGAATGCGGACCGTCAGCGTGCGGAAGATTCGCGCCGGCGGGGCCATCGAAGGCACTCACCGCTCGCAGTAGGCTTTCACCGCGTCCATGTCCTTCTCCAGCGCTTTTTGCACCATGGGAGCAATGAGCCGCGTCATGATGCGCGGCAGCCAGCGATCGGTCTTCGAGTCCATCGTGAGCGTCAGCACCGACTGCCCACCCTGCGCCGCGATGTCGAACATCCCGATCCACAGGGTTCCGTGCGTCTCGTTGTCCATGCGGATGTGTTTGTCCGGCACGTATTCGATCACCTCCTGATCGAACGGCGTCGGTTTGCCGCGATTCATGCGGGTGGCGCGGAACTTCGTCCCCACCCCCGAGTGCTGTGCCGTGAGGTATTCGACCTTCACCCCATCGGGAATGGCACGGTGAAATTCCTCGGGGTCCGCGACCGTGCGAAATATGCGATCGGGCGGAGCGTTGATGGTACGAGCGGCAATCCAGCGCATGGAAGGCGACTCCTGGTCCATCGAGCATTGGTCCCGCGTGAATCTGATACGAGCAGCGTGAATTCGATGACGGACGCTTCGAGCGGCCGAGTATCGTAGTGCTGTGAAAGCCTACGAGCAACTCGACGCGTTCCGCATTTGTCACGAGCTGACCCTGAACACCCACTGCGTGCTCAAGGCTATTGAGGAGCGCGATCCCGAGCTCGCCGCCCAGCTGTGGAGCGCGGTGCTGGTGGCCACGAGCCGAATCGTGCGCGGCTCTGCGATGACCAACCCCCGGTTGTCTGTCGCATGTATTGACCGCACCCTCGGCGCCCTCTCGGAAGTCGGCTATCACTTGCAGGTGGCACGGGCGCTCGACCTCATGTCGGAAAAGCAGGAACAGGAGCTGGAAGGACTGCGCGGCCGGGCCGCGTTCTACTCGAGCAAGTTGCTCATGAGCTTGATGGATGGCACGGAAGGTGCGAGTTCATAAGCCCCGATGCGCCGACTCACCGCCTGGACGCTCCGTGGACTGACGCTCGTTCGTTAACTCGCCATCCCCCTCTCGATCGTGACCGGTCGTCATCTGTCGAAGTCACACTACCGAGAGGGTGCATTCCCGTCACATCGGATGGAGGAGCAGCATGACGTACATCTTTCGCATCGTTCGTGCGACGACCCTGGTCACGGGTCTCGCGGTGTTCAGCTACGGGACAGCCAGGGCGCAAGCTGCAACGACGTCGCACTCCACCGCGACGCCGCACGTCACGGCAGTGAAGCACACGTCGACGTCGTCGTACCGGACATCCCGGAAGGTCACGAGTTTTCGTGGGATCGCGTCCAAGCTGAATACCACTCCGTCAGCGCTCGAGACCTCCTATAAGAGCGCGGTCGCCGCGAATCGGAAGCTCACGCGCGGGCAGTTCATCGAGGCCAACGTCCTCGCCCAGAACCTCGGCTCGAAGAACCCCAGCATCACGACCCAGGCGATTCTCGACGGCTGGAAGTCGGGCAAGAGCACCGGGAGGACGCTGCAGAGTCTCGGCCTGAGCGCGAAGGACGCGAATACGGCCCAGGACGAGGCGACCAGCGAGATCCGGCGCGCCGGACACGCGTCGTCCAGCGCTCCGAAGGATTCAACGAAGTCGAAGTAAGGGTCAGCTGCTGCAACATGAACAGGCCGGCGCTCGTACTGCGCCGGCCTGGTTGTGGCTGGAGCCTCAATCGGGGCGCCGGGATTCGAACCCGGGACCTTCTGGTCCCAAACCAGACGCGCTACCGGACTGCGCCACGCCCCGTCAGACCTCGCCAAGATAGCGACCTCACCCCTTCGGTGGACCGAGCCGCTCCCCTTCCCGCTGCTTCGCCAACAGCCGCTCGGCAAAATCGAGCCGCTCGGCGAGCTCCGACAACTCCTGGCGCACTCCGTGGAGCTGCTCGTGCAACCCTTCCACTTCCTGCTGCAGCGCCGCCGCCTCGCCACTCCCACCGCCGTCCTTCGGGTGCCGGGTGGCGAAATACGTGACGCAGCAGATCGTCCCCCCGATGATCAGCAGGACGAGCATCGCCCGCGCTCCTTCCGCACCGCTGGGATCACGTGCAGCTCTTCGGCCGCTGCAGCTGCACCGGCGCGTACACCCAGCGCACCGAGTCCCCCAGCAGGTTCAGACCGTCGAATTGCAGTGAATCCGCCGCCAGCACACCCGGGCCATTGGGTTTCACCGTGTTGCCCGCGATGAAGACGGTACACACGTTCCCCACACCGAACCGCACGGCGAACAGGGCCGAGTCCCGCTGCACGATCGGCCCCAGCTGGTCGCCCTGGTGCACGTCGCTCCCGAGCACCGAGCTCGCGATGCTGTCCACGGTGATCGCCAGGCGACCCCAGCTGCAGACGGTTTGATCCATCGCGGCGACGTATTGGCAGGCCTGACCGCCGCTCCAGTCGCTCTCCCGCGCCAGCTGAAAGCTTCCGGAAAAAACGATCTCCGGCTGCGGCGGCGTCCACCAGTTGCCGCAGGCAAGGCACGAGGCCAACGCCACCCAACAGGCTCGTCTCATCGCTTCACCTGGAGTTGCCTCCGCAACAGGACCTCGATCAATGCCCGGAACGCCCGCCCGCGATGGCTCACGCGATGTTTCATCGCCGCCGGGACCTCGCCGAATCCTCGGGAGAGCTCCGTCGAAAAGAACAACGGATCATAGCCGAACCCGCCCGTCCCGGCAGGGGCCGTCAGAATCCGCCCCTCGCACGCCGCCTCGACGACTTCGGGCGGCGCGGTGGCGCTGTCGAGGTGTGCCACGACGCACCGATACCGCGCCGTGCGCTCCGCGTCCGGGACCCCCTCGAGTCGCGCGAGCAGCAGGGCGTTGTTGGCCGCGTCCGCATCCTGTCCCGGCGCCACCGCTCCCTGGAGCATCGCGAACCGCGCCGAATGGACCCCTGGAGCGCCGTCGAGGGCATCGACCTCAATCCCCGAATCATCGGCGATCGTCGCGAGGCCGCTGCGTCCGGCGAAGTACCGCGCCTTCGCCACGGCATTGCCGAGGTAGCTGTCGGCCTGCTCGAGATCCTCCTCCTCGGGAAGGCGCTTGAGCTCCACTTCTGCGGGGAAGACGATCGCGATCGGGAGGCCGGCGAAGAGGTCGCGGATCTCACGGGCTTTGCCGGGATTGCGGGTGGCGATGAGGAGCGGCATGCGGGCCGGCGGCGGGTCGGCTAGCGACGGTCGGCTGGAGGCGAGCTCCGGATCCGGTTCACCAGATCCGTCGTGGAGCGCCCAGGAAGCAGCGGCACGCGGACGACGCGGCCGCCCCATCCTTCGACCTCCGCCGCGCCCACGATCTGCACCGGCGAGTAGTCGGCGCCCTTCACGAGTACGTCGGGGTGCAGGGCCCGGATCAGCTCGAGCGGCGTCTCCTCGGGGAACACGACCACACAATCGACGGCATGGAGCGCCGCGAGGAGCCGGGCGCGCTCGGCCGCGGGAACGTGCGGCCGGTCGGCGCCTTTCCCCAGCCGCCGCGCCGACGCGTCGTCGTTCACGCCGACGATCAGCGCCTCGCCTTCGGCGCGCGCCGCTTCCAGCAGCGCGATGTGCCCGACGTGCAGCACGTCGAAGACGCCGTTCGTGAACACGACCGGAGCCGCCTGCCCCGCGCGCCACGAGGCGGCGGCGCCTCTCGTCCGGATCTTGCCCGCAGTGTTCAGAGCGGCTCGGTGGCCTTGGGATGCAGGTGGAAGGTGTGCACGAAGAGCGGCAGGTTCACCGTCTCTGCATAGTCGGTCTCGATGGTGATTTGGCGCGGGGTGGCCGAGCGCGTGATCTGGAGATTACTGGACGCGTCGTCGGGAAGGCCGATCTCCTGAATCGCGGCCGCGATACGCCGCTGGATCGTGCCGTTGTCGAGCGCCGACGCGACCCGCGCCTGCCCTTGCATCTCATCGAGCAAGCGGTAGTAGCGGAAATACACCTCGCCGATGTTGACACCGTAGTACAGCACGGCGACAAGCACGAGCAGCGAGAGCAGACACCCCATCGTGCTCGCGCCGCGCCGGTCGCGCCGCAGGCTCACCATTGCGACTGCGCCCCATTCACGATCTCGGTGACGAGCTTGTCGAGCGCGACCTTGCGCCCTTCGGCCTCGGAGGGCGGCTGGTAGTCGCCGAGCACGGTGAGGCTCTGATTCTGCCACAGGGTCTTGCCGTCGCGCTGGTCGACGATGGCGATGTCGACCGTGATCTGCACCTGGCGGCGGGTGACGTTGGCCTGGCCGGTGCCGGTCTGGACGGCGAGCGGCAGGTCGGCGTCGTAGCGCGTGATACGGCCGCGCACGACGGCGTCCGCGGACTGCTCACCGGAAGGGCGCAGCCCCAGCCGGCTTTCGATGGCCTGGTGTACCGCGGTGGCCACTTCGGTCGTCAGGGCGGGCTCCGGCGTCTCGTTGTCGAACGGCAGGATCGCCACGGTCTTGATGTTCGGCAACCCGCCACCGGCAAAGCCGTAGAGGCACCCGGCGAGCGACAGCGCCAGCAGGCTAGCGACGGCTGCGCCACAGCGCCGGGACGAACTGCGCCGTCGAATCCACCGCCACGAACGTAATCTCAAACCGGGCCGACCTCTCCGGCACGTCCACGCGCGTGCCCTGCGGCAGTCCCCCGGCTGCGAGTTGTGTGCGGCTGCGCGCTATCACCTTGCTGCCGCGCCGCCACTCTCCCTGCAACGTCCGCGGCGCACCGGTGAGCCGGAACGCCACTGTATCGCGATCCCGAATGTAGCGCCACACGGCGCCCGTCGAGTCGCGCATGCCGAAAGTCGCGACGTCCGAGTCCGGGGGCCGGACAATCCCCAGTGCGGTCCAGACGAGCTGGATGGCCTGGGAGATCGAGGACGGGTAGTCCTCCTTCGGGTCCGCCCAGCGCAGCGAGTCGCCGATCACCACCGCTGCGCCGCTCTTGATGTTCAGCGCCGACGCCCAGTCGATGCGCATCGAATCGGGCGGTGCGAAGCGTAACGTTCCACGCCCACCCCCGCTGCGTTGATCGTCGCGGTAGGTCCACTTGAACCGCAGCGCTACGCGTCGCGAGGGACCATTCGGTGCCGTCCAGGCCGCGATGCTGTCGGGAGCAACCGGCGCCAGCGGCTCGGGCACGAGCGGCGCGAAATGGCCACGACAGGCGGTCAGGGCGACACACGCGGCAATGTAGGAACGGGCGCCGGGGCGGTCAAGCAACCGACGGCGCGTCAATAGTTGAATCCGAAGAAGAAATCGACGAACCGCGGGGTTCGGTCGCGCGACGGCAACCCGTACGTCGTGATGTCGCCCCGGTGGTAGCGCCACCCCAGATCGAGCCGCAGCACCAGCACGTCGGCGAGCGGCAGCCGCAGCCCGAGCCCCCAGCTCCCCAGGGTGCCGCGCTCCGTCGTCGCCGGCGTCCACGCCTTGCCGAGGTCGGTGAACAACGCGCCCTGGATCCCCGGGAGCTGCGCCGCACCGAACGGGAAGCCGAGCGACACGTAATCGGTGATCGGGAAGCGCCACTCCCCCGACAACAGCCAGGCGCGCGTCCCCGAGACGTATCCGAAATACGGGTAGCCGCGCAGCCCCCACGAGCCGCCGATGTTGATCAGCCGCGGCCGCTCGCCCCCCGTCCAGTAGCCGAGCGCGCGCACGGCAAACGCGCTGCGGCGCGTCGTGCGGTAGTAATGCCGGTAGTCGCCCGACAGGACATAGGAGTCGAAGCGCCCGTGGTTCACATCGTTCACCAGCCCGGCCGTCGCGGTATAGCGCTCGCCGTCGATCGGTCCCGTCGGCAACCAGAGACTGTTGTCCTTCACGTAGGTGAGGTAGTTGGCCGCCAGCCAGGCGACGCGGCGCGGCTCGCTCGCCACGCTCGACGCGAAGTCGAAGCGGTCGGAGTGCTCCAGCCGGAACTCCGCCTCGAGGCGCCGGAAGCGGGAGAGTGGATACCGCAGCTGCCCCAGCACGCCGTAGGACGTTTCCTGGAACAGGCTGGTGAAGTCGTTCTCGTAGAACAGCCCGCGCAGCCGGTAGGCACCGAAGCCCCAGTTCGTGCGGTGCGTCTGATTCAGATAGAAGACCGAGCCCGAGATGTTGTCGAGCAGGTTGCCGAAGCCGCTCCCCGAATACGCGAACGACGACACTGTTCCGACGAGCTGGTGGTCGTTCAGCAGATCGCTGAACAGCAGCACCGCCCCCTGCTCCGAGCCGAGCCCCGGCGCCACGGCCGCCTCGCCCGCGGCGAAGTCGAGCCCGTAATGCTGCTTGTAGGGCGTCGGCACCGCCTGCGCCACGGCGGGCTCCGTCAGCTCGGGCCACTGCCATGTCGGCGGCAGTGGCGCGCTATCGAGCGCCACGACCGCCGGTCCGGTGTCGGGCCGCTCGGTCGCGTGGTACAGGTTGAACGAGAGGTCGGCGAAGCCGCCGAATACGAACCCCGCCGTGGTGTCGACGAACTGCGGATCGAAGGCCCCTCCCAACGCCTGCGTCTCGCGCCGCCCGGTGCCGTTCGCATCGACCGAATAGATCTGGAGCGAGCCGTCGCGATCGCTCGTGAACCAGATGCGTCCCGACGGCGCCCAGCGCGGGGTTTCGTCCTGCCAGCTGCCGTAGGTCAGATAGCGCACCGACCCGGACGCGACATCGAGGAGAAAGAGATTCTTCGCTCCCTGCGCGCCGAACGGCGTCCGGTCGGAGGCGAACACGACCGTCCGCCCATCGGGGCTCACCGAAGGGTCGATGTCCTGGTAGCGATCCGACGTCAGCCGCTCGAGCCGCCCCTCGGGGAGCCAGAGCCGGTAGAGATCGGAGTATCCCGACACCGCGAGGCCGCTGAACACGACGCTCTTGCCGTCGGGAGCCCAGGTGGGTGACAGGATCGACACGAGGCCCGGAAATTGATAGCGGCCGACGAGCTTGGCTTCCTTGAGATTCCAGAACATCAGCGCGTCGCGCGATTCGAACCGGCTGCCGAACACCGCGATCCCGGCCGGATTCACGCCGATGCGCGACTCGAAATAGTGGAACGACTCGAACTCCGGCGTGCGCTCGCCGTGCACCACGATGTGCGTGTCGTGCCCCTCGAGGTTCTTGCTGTAGATGCTGGCGTAGCCGTCAGCCGGCGAGAAGTACAGCACGCGCGTCGTGGTGTCGCCCGGGAGGCGATACGCCGTCGGCTTGATCGCGAGGCGCGTGATCAGGGTGGCCGTGAGCGCGAGCGGCTTGCTCGCCGCCACGTCGCTGTAGTAGCGGCGCCGCATCCAGTATTGCCACTCCTCCGACAGCTGGGCGAGCGAGCGCCCGTACAGCTCGCGCAGCGCGTCGTCGAACGACTGGTACTTCCAGATGTCGTGATACAGCGCGGCGATGCGCCAGTCGCCGTAGGTCGTTCCCAGATAGCGCAGAATGCTGCCGCCGATCGGATAGATGATGCCGCCGCCGGCATAGGCGAGCTGCGGCAGCGCCGGCAGGCGACCCGACACCGTCAGCTCGCGCAGGATCATCTCGTCGCGCGAATCCTCCCCTGCCGAGAAATACTCGGCCAGCCCCTCGGTCCACCACAACGGCAGCGCCGCGTGCGTGGTGCGCGGGTAGCGCAGGTACGCCTCGGTGGCGAGCGACAGCTGAAAGACGTGCACCAGCTCGTGGCGCAGCGTGTGGCGGAAGTCGGCATAATTGCCGGTGAACGGCAGCGTCACGCGCCGCTTCAGGAAATCGGTGACGCCGAGCAGCTCCTCCGGCGGCGCGTAGGGAAGGACGTTCGTCTGCTCGAAATCGGTATGCGACGCGTAGATGATCAGCGGAATGCGATGCTGCACCGAGTGGCTGAAGCGCCGCTCCAGCACGCCGTAACTCTCCTCCGCGTAGCCGAGCGCAACCCGCGCCAGCTCCTCTTCCTCGGGATAGAAGTAGAGGTCGACGTGCTCGCCGGGGAGGACCCGCCAGGCGAAGCTCTGATACTGAATCTTGTTCTGCCCGAAATACCCGAACTGCCCCGCGAGCGTGGCCGGCGCCGCGCACGCCACCGCGAGCAGCAGCCCGAGTCGCACGGCGCGACGGCTCACCGGTGAATGCTCCGGATGCGATCGCCCTGGGCGAGCGACTGCAGCACGCGCGCGTCCCCGCTCAGCCGGCCGAAGATCGTATACGTCCCGTCGAGGTGTGGCTGATTCGAATAGGTAATGAAGAACTGGCTGCCGCCGGTGTCGGGACCAGACAGTGCCATCCCCACTGAGCCCGTGGTGTAGTGCAGCGGGTTGATCTCGTCGCGCAACAACGTCCCCGGCCCGCCCCACCCGTCGCCGCGCGGATCGCCCGCCTGCACGACGAAGTTGGGCACAACGCGATGCCATGTCTGGCCGTCGAAGTAGCGCCGGTCGACGAGGGCGAGGAACGCCGCGACGGTCAGCGGCGCCTGCACCGGGAGCAGCTCGATCGTGAGGGTGCCGCGGTCGGTCTCGATCGTGACCAGCGGGTCGGGCTGTCCCATCGCCGACGGCAAGAGATAGCGCCGGACGATGTCGCGGTAGTCGGCGTCGGTTTTTCCGGTCGTGAGGGGGCCGGCGCCCGTCCCCCAGGCATCCGCCGCCTCGGAGAGCCGCGCGGCGGCGAGACGCCGCACAAGGTAATCGTCGGGTCGCGGGATTCCGCTCACGAACGCCTGGACGACGCGCACGCGCGGCGCCGCCCCGCCGTCGGCGATCGCCGCCAGCGCCGACACCGCCGAGAGGCGGGCGTCGTCGAACGGGTCGTTCTCGGCGCGGCGGTAGGCGGCGATGAGGCGGTCGATGTCGTCGACCGAGGGGCTGCGGGCCAGTGCGTCGGCCGCCACGCTGCGCACCGCGGGATCGGCGTGGGTGAGCAGCGTCCGCGCGCGGCCGGCCAGTGCGCTGTCGTTGTCGGGGACGATGCGCACCAGGCCGCCCAGCGCCGCCGCGACGACGCGTCCGTCGGGATCGGCGAGCAATGCTTCGAGCCGGGACCGATTCTTCGTGATCGCGTACGCCTCGGTCGCGACGCTGCGCCAGCGCCATTCGGCGCTGGCCGCGACGCTCGCCGCGGCGCTGTTGCCGGCATCGCTGTCGGCTTCGGCGAGCCCGAGGATCGCCTGGCGCCGCACGCCGAAGACCGCGCTCGCGAGCTGGCGGCGCAGCGCCTCGATCGCTGCCGACCCGCCGAGCGCGCCCAGCGTCGTCTCCGCCTGGACTACGACCCCGACCGTCTGATCGGTGAGGGCACTCACGACCCCGGGAGCGAGGGTCGAATCACGGCGGAACGAGCTGAGCGCGCGCAGCGCGTTGATGCGCACGCCGGTATTGTCGTCGGAGACGAGGGGTCGCAACCGCGCCGCGACGGCGCTGCGGACGAGGCCGCTCGAATCGGCGAGTGTCGCGGTGAGGCTGCGCGCCGCAATCGCGCGGACGTCGTCCGACTGGTCGTTCAGTCCCCGCAGCAGCAGGGCGCCGGCCGACGCGCTGTGCAGCCGTCCCAGCGAATAGAGCGCGTGGGCGCGCACCGTCTCGTCGGCGTTGTCGGCGAAGCCGACGAGCTGCGGAATCGGGGCGCGCGCGCCGAGGCGCCAGGCTTCGAGCAGCGCGGTGCTCACCGCCGCAGGAACGGCGGTCTGTCCCAGCGGCGCGCTCTCCAGAATCGTGCGGATCGCCGCGGCGCCTTCCGGTCCCCCGATCTTCGCCAGCGCCGTGACGGCCTCCATCTCCCGCGGTCCCTGTGCGGCGGGCGGCACGCTGCGCACCAGCGTGAGCAGCGGATCGACGGCGCGGACGCTCTTCAACAGACCGAGGGCGAACGCGGCGCTCGCCTGAACGGGCACGGCGGAGTCGCTGAGCGCGGGGATCAGCAGATCAACCGCGTCCGGATCGCCGATGCGACCCGCCGCCAGCGCCGCCTGCACCCGCACGTTCAGGTTGCCGGCATGCAGCGCCTGCGACAGCACGCCGCCGTCGTACTGGCGTCCGTCCGACAGGGCGAGGAGATGGGCGATCGTGCCCACGACCGCCTCGTCGACCTGCACCGGCGCCTGCGCCGCGAGCGCGGCGCACCACGTCAGCGTGGCGGCGAGACTACAGGCGAACCGGGTCCGGGATCGCATGCAGGCGTTCCGTGATGTCGGCCGGCACGCGGGCGAGCGCGCGCTGGCGGTCCAGGGCGATCAAGGCGGTTTCCGCGGTGGCGAGGAGCTCGGCGGTTCCGGCACGCTCGACGGTGTAGCCGAATACGACCCGGCGCGAGGCCAGGTCGCGAACCCAACAGCGGATGCGCACGACGTCGTCGTAGCGGGCGGCCTTGCGGTAGCGGATGCGGGCCTCCGTCACCGCCAGAAAGACGCCGCGCTCCTCCATGTCCTTGTAGGTCACCCCGGTCTGCCGAAGGTGTTCCGTGCGGGCCATGTCCAGCCAGACGAGATAGTTCGCGTGGTACACGAAGCCCATCTGGTCGGTTTCGGAGTAGTTGACGCGGTGTTCGACGAAGCTGATGCTCACTCGCCGTAGGGAATCCAGATGTTCTTGACCTGCGTCGCGTGGCGCAGGAACTCCCGTCCTTCGCCCACGCGCGGGTCGAGCCAGTCGCGGGCGCCGGGAATCCAGGTGCGCTTCATGTTTCCCGCCGACGCCGCCTCGACGGCCTTCGCCCCCGCCGCCGCACCCGCGTACCACACCGCATCGACGTCCAAATGCTCGGCGAGGACGCTGCACAGGGCATCGCCGTCGCCGGTGACGATGTTGATCACGCCGCCCGGCAGGTCGGAGGTCTCGAGCACGCTGTAGAAATCGATGGCGGCGAGCGGGTACGGCGACGATGGAATCGCCACGACGGTGTTGCCCACCGCGACCGCCGGAGCGACGAGCGACACGAAACCGAGCAGCGGCGCCTCGGC